>DATEMM010000140.1:0-8292 GCA_035275605.1 Pyrinomonadaceae bacterium | reverse complement strand
CGCCGAGACCAATGATAAAGTAAATGGCGGACGGATAATAGGCGAGGCGGACGTCCGTCTCCGACGGGACGGGCTCCGTGGAGCGCGGGTGAGAATGATAGATGCCCAGAAGCTCTTCGTCGCGCTCGCGCATCATGCGCTGCGCGGCGAACAATTCTTCGGGCGCGGCCTCGTAGCCAAAGAGCGGGTCGCGCGCCGCGTTGCGCAGGCGATAGACGGCCCGCGCCTTTAGCCCCACGCCCCCGACCAGGCCGCAGCACTCGGCGGGGCTCTCCGCGCGCGCATGCGCGAACATCTCCTCCAAGTGCTCGCTGAGGAGCGTAATCATGCTTCGGCGGCGTCGGCGCGAGGTTTGCCGGCAGCGGCCTCTTTAATCAGGCTGCGGCCGATGACCAGGCGTTGAATCTGGTTCGTGCCCTCGTAAATCTGCGTGATCTTGGCGTCGCGCATGTACTTCTCGATGGGATAGTCCTTACAGTAGCCGTAGCCGCCAAACAACTGCACAGCATCGGTCGTGACACTCATCGCCACGTCGGTCGCGAAGACCTTGCCCATCGCCGCGATCTTCGAGACGTTCTTCGCGCCGGCATCGATGGCGCGGGCCGACGCGTAGACTAGCTGGCGCGCGGCCTCAATCTTGGTCGCCATGTCCGCGAGCATCCACTGGATACCCTGGAAGGAGGCGACCGATTGGCCGAACTGCTGGCGCTCCATCGTGTACTCGACCGCCAAATCGAGCGCCCCCTGTGCCAGCCCGAGAGCCTGCGCCGCCACGCCCGGACGCGCCAGATCGAGCGTCATCATCGCATGCTTGAACCCGTAGCCCTCTTTCCCGCCCAGGATGTTCTCCTGCGGGACATAGCAATCCTTGAAATGCAGCTCGTGGACGGGCACGCAACGAATGCCCATCAAATCTTCCTTCTTGCCGATCTCGAAGCCGGGCGTCCCCTTCTCGACAAGCAGGGCCGAGACGCCGCGCCCGCCCCTCTCCGGGTTGGTCGAGCAGAAGATGGTGTAGAGCTGCGCGGCGTTGCCGTTGGTGTTCCACTTCTTGTCGCCGTTGAGGACGTAGAAGTCATCGCGCTTCTCTGCGCGCGCCTTGAGGCTCCCGGCGTCCGAGCCCGAAGCCTTCTCGGAGAGCCCGAAGGCCATCAGGGTCTTGCCCTGCGCCACGTCCGGCAAGTACTTCTGCTTCTGTTCCTCTGTCCCACCGACGATGATGGGAAAAGAGGCCAGCGCGTTGACGGCGTAGGTGACGCCGACACCGCCGCAGGCTTTCGACAGCTCTTCGACGACGAGACACAAATTCGTCACGCCGCCGCCTCGCCCGCCGTACTCTTTCGGAATCCAGACGCCCATCAGCCCTGCGTCCTGCAAGGCGCGCACGACCGACCAAGGGTATTCGGCCTTCTCGTCCAACTCCGCCGCGACCGGGCGCACGTACTTGTCCGCGATCTCACGCGCCGTCGCACGGTATTCAAGATTCTCTTTCGTCAGTAGTTCGTCCACGTCCTTTTCTCTCTCCTCGTAACCGTCTTTTGCTAGCTTTGAGTATTATCGTTTGCCGATCTCGTTCTTCACAACCCTGCCGCCCTTCATCACAAACCGGACGCGCTCCAGTTCCGTCACGTCCTTGAGCGGGTCGCCCTCGACCGCGACCAGGTCTGCGAGCTTGCCCGCTTCGACGGAGCCGAGCACCGAGTCTGCGCCGAGCAGCGTGGCCCCGTTAATCGTGGCCGCGCGGATAATCTCCAGGGGCGTCATCCCGGCCTCGCTGTAGGCGCGAACCATCATCAGGCTCGCCTGCCCGCGCGTCTTCCCCGCCATCATGTAGTACATGTCGGAGCCTGCGGCGATGGGGACGCCGAGCTTCACGGCGCGCCTCAAGCGGTCGCGGCTGCCCGAAGTAAAGTTCTTGATGCCAGCCTCCTGCTTCTTCAACTCTTCGGGCGAGGGGTTGCGCGGCTTGACGAAGATGTCCAGGTAAGTTTCGACGGGACCGTCGGTCGGCACCAGATAAATCTTCTTCTCGGCCATGATCTTGAGCACGTCGTCCGAGATGACGTAGGCGTGCTCTATGGAATCGACGCCGGCCTCCGCAGCGATGCGCGCGGACGTATCATCCGTAGCGTGCGCCGCCACCTTGCGCTTGACCCTGTGCGCCTCTTCAACGATAGCCTTCATCTCTTCGGGCGAGAGAATTCTCAGGTCCGTGTTGACGATGACCTTGATGCAGTTGGCCCCGTCGTAAATGGCCTGGCGAACGGCCCGGCGCGCTTCTTCCACGCCGCTGACGACGACGTACTCCTGCTCTATGATCTTCTGCGTCTCCGGCTGCACGCCGCCGAACTGCCCGCCCGCGGCGGAGAGCGCGCGGGTCGAGGCGATGATGCGTGGCCCCGTGACCCACCCGGCGCTGATGGCGTCGCGAAGCGCAATGTCGCCGTTGACGCCGGAGTTGCCGAGGTCGCGCACCGTCGTGATGCCCGCCTCCAAATCCTCGCGCCCCATCTTCGCCCCGAGCAGGGCGCGCCGGGCCGTGCTCATCTGCGTGACGGTCAAGATCATGTTCGGCTCGTCTGAGCCGACCGCGCCGTCGTAGTTCATCAAGAGATGTGTATGGCTGTCAATCAAGCCGGGCAGGATGGTCGCGTTGCCAAGGTCAATCACCTCCGCGCCCGCCGGGACTGTAAGCTTCGAGCCCGCGGCCGTGACGCGCGTGCCCTCGATGATGACGACCGCGTCCGTGACGATGTTGCCGCTCTTAACGTCCAGCATTCGCGCGGCGCGCACGGCCACGCGCCTCGGCCCCTGCGCGTTCTGGGCCGTTTGCCCGTGGGCGAGCGAGACGATAAAGGACAGGGCCAAAACGAGCGCGAACATTCGGCGAGCGAGCCGTTCCATCTTGAGCTTCATCAACACCCCGACCCTCTTTTATTCTTTAGTGATTTTCAGCTTCAACTCGTCCAACTGCGCCGGGTCTATTTCGCCGGGCGCTTCGATCATCAGGTCCGCGGCCGAGGCAGTCTTGGGGAAGGCCATCAGGTCGCGTATGTTCTCGATGCCGGTCAGGGCCATCAGGAGACGCTCGATGCCGGAGGCGATGCCGCCGTGCGGCGGCGTGCCGTATTCGAGCGCGTCCAGGAAGAAGCCGAAGCGCTCGCGCGCTTTCTCTATCGTCAACCCCAGGGCCTTGAAGACGAGCCCCTGCACTTCGCGCTGGTGAATACGGATGGAGCCCCCGGCGGCCTCCACGCCGTTGACGACCGTGTCGTAAGCCTTCGCACGAAGCTGGCCGAGCAACTCAGTTTCGCCCCCTTCGACCGCGCGCCTGAGAAGCGGCAGGTCTTCGTCGAGCGGCGAGGTGAACGGGTGATGCATGGCGTAGTAGCGCCCGTCGTCCTCGTGAAACTCGAACATAGGGAATTCCGTCACCCAGAGCGGTACGTAAACCCCTTCCGGAATCATCTTCTCGCGGCGCGCGACCTCGTTTCTCAAAGCGCCCAGGCTCGCCGCCACCGTCTTAGGTTTGCCGGCGACCAACAGCACCGCGTCGCCTTTTTGCGCGCCCGCCTCCTGGCCCATACGCGTGACGGTCTCCGGCCCCAAAGCTTTCAGGAGCGAGGAGGAGATTTCGTCCCCCAGCTTGACCCAGGCCAGGGCTCCCGCGCCGTAACGCTTCACGAACTCCTGCAACTCGTCCAGAACTTTTCTGGAAAGAGCGGCCCCGCCGGGGACGACGATTCCCTTGATCTCGCCTCCGCCCGAGAGGACCGAGGCGAAGGGCGCGAACGACGTTCCCTCTAACACGCCCGACAAATCCTGTAGTTCCATCCCGAAGCGCAGGTCCGGCTTGTCGGAGCCGTAACGCCTCATCGCTTCCGAGTAGGTCAGCCGCTGAAATGGCACAGGCAGCTCGACGTCCATCAGCTTGAAGACGCGACTGAAGAGCCCCTCGACCAGCCGGTAAACCTGCTCAGGTGCCGCGAAGCTCAGCTCGACGTCTAGCTGCGTGAATTCGGGCTGGCGGTCGGCCCGCAAATCCTCGTCGCGGAAGCAGCGCGCGATCTGGTAGTACTTGTCCAGGCCGGCAATCATGCAGAGCTGCTTGAAGAGCTGCGGCGATTGGGGCAGCGCGAAGAACTTGCCTGCCTGTATGCGCGAAGGCACGACGTAATCACGCGCGCCCTCGGGCGTGGACTTAATGAGGATGGGCGTCTCGATCTCCGTGAACCCCTGCTCGTTCATGTAGCGGCGAATCTCCGCAACGACCGAGTGGCGCAGGCGCAGATTCGCCTGGAGCTGCGGGCGGCGCAGATCAAGGTAGCGGTATTTCAGTCGCAGGTCTTCGCTCGCCAGCGCGTCCGGCGAGGTCGGCTCGATCTGGAAGGGCGGCGTGCGCGCGTCGTTGAGCACCAGAATCTCTCGCGCGCTGACCTCTACGTCGCCGGTGGCAATCTTGAGGTTGCGCTGCCCCTCGTCGCGCAGGACGACCTCGCCCGTGACGGCGATGACGTACTCGCCGCGCACCTCTTTGGCCTTGGCGTGTGCGGCGGCGGCGGTCTCTTCGTTGAAGACGACCTGCGTGATTCCGTCCCGGTCGCGCAGGTCAACGAAAGTCAGTGGCCCGAAGTCGCGGCGGCGCGCGACCCAGCCCATCAGGCAGACGCTCTTTCCGACATCTCCCTCGCGCAGCGCGCCGCAGGAATGCGTGCGCTCCAGATTTCCCAGGTTATCCAGCATGATTACTATTTATTTAGAGTGATCAACAAAATCAAAGTTGAAATCTTGTTACCCGTTCTCGGTTTCAGATTCTTTAATAAACTCGCGCGGCGCGTCGAAGCGGCTCTCTGAAGCTACGCCGCCCTTTTCCGTCAGGTACGCGTTGAACTGTGCGGACTTGTTGCGCGGGATGCTCAGAGATTTCCACTCCGCCGAGCGGAAATGCTTGGCCAGGAAAACTATCTGGCCGATGTGATAGGCGTAGTGCGTCGTCTGCCGGTTAATCGCCTTGACGACCGTATGCTCTTCGCCGCGAATCAGGACCGTCCTCATCACGTCCTCCGGCTTGAGGGATTCGACGGCGTCGAAGACGCACGCCCAGCCACGCTCCCAGGCCGCGAGCATTTCATTACGCGTGGTCTCCGAGGTGAGGACGAACTCCATGTCGCGGTTGCGGTTTGGTTTCTCCCCGTCCGAGTTGAGGAAGTCCGTCCAGCGCGAGAGCATATTCCCGACCATGTGCTTGATGATGACGGCGATGCTGTTGGCCTCTTCGTCTAGCGTGGCGAAGAACTGCTCGTCGCTCACCTGCTCGAACGCTCCCTCGGCCAGCTTCTTGTAGCCGCGAAAATTCGCCAGCGAGTCTTCGAGGTAATGTTGTGCCAGTGAAGTTTCCATCAAATTCAACTCCGAATCGAATCCAGAAGGGCCGCCGCGGCCTGCTCGCGCGGCACGGTCCTCTGTTCGCCCGTCTTCATGTTCTTGAGCGCAACCTCATCGCGCGCACGCTCCTCGTCCCCGACGACTGCGACAAAGGGTATGCCCCGCGACGAGGCGTACTTGAACTGCTTGCCGAGCTTTTCCGCCTCCGGGTAGAGGTCAACGCGCACGCCCTCGGTGCGAAGCTCCCCCGCCAGCTTCAGCGAATCCTCCAGGCGCTCCTCGCTCCAGATGGTCACCATCACGTCAGCCGGGGAGGAACGGAGCGCCGCCGGAAACATCTCGCGCTCGGTCATCACGACGATGATGCGCTCTAGGCCCAGGGAGAAGCCGCACGCCGGAACGTCCTGGCCTGAGAACATCCCGACCAGATTGTCGTAGCGCCCGCCGCCGCCGAGGCTGCCCGCCAAATCCGGCACGTTGATCTCCATAATCGCGCCAGTGTAGTAGGAGAGCCCGCGCGCAAGGCTCGGGTCAATCCTGATTCGCCGGCCCGCGTCGCTCATTGCGGCAAAATCTATGATCGACCGCAGCTCGTCTATGCCGCGAGCGCCCTTTTCATGATCGCCGACAAACTCTACGAGACGTCCGAGCGTCGCCACGTTCAGGGCCTGCGCGCCGCTTTCCGCCCTCCCGTCAGCGGCAATCTCCGCGGCCTGTGCCAGTTCATGCAAACCCGCGAAGAAGTCCAGCAGATTCTCGCCCGCTTCCGGCGCAACACCGCGACCCGCCAGTTCCTTCTCGACGCCCTCGCGCCCTATCTTGTCCAGCTTATCGAGCGCGACGAGCGCGTCCGCGTGCTTCTCTGTTGGCACACCCGCCGCGTCGAGTACGCCCGTGAGCACCTGGCGGTGATTGAGGCGAATCGTGAAATTGGTGAAACCCAGCTTCGAGAGCGCGTCGGACGCAGCCGCGCACAACTCTGCCTCGACAATAACGGAACGGGAGCCGAGCGCGTCAACGTCGCACTGGTAGAACTCTCTGAATCTTCCGCGCGCGGGACGGTCTGCGCGCCAGACTGGCTGAATCTGGTAACGCTTGAAAAACTTCGGAAGCGTCGCGCGATATTCCGCGACGACGCGCGCCAGCGGGACAGTCAAGTCGTAGCGGAGCGCCAAATCCGCCTCGCCCGTCTTCTCGTGCTCTCCCCGCTTCAGGATTTTGAAGATGAGCTGGTTGCCCTCTTCGCCGTACTTTCCCAGCAGGGTCTCTATGTTCTCGACCGCAGGCGTTTCCAGCGGCTCAAAGCCGTAGCGCTCGTAGACCTCTCGGATCACGCCGATGACGTACTCGCGCCTGCGCACATCCGCTGGGAGAAAATCGCGCATCCCGCGCGCCGGTTGTGTCCTGCTTGACGGCATTACTTAAAGACTGAGAAGCCAGCGTAAAAGATAAACTGATTCAGGCCGCGGTTCGCGCCCGCACGGTCGCCGTTCGAGATGTGGTGAAAGCGCACGCCTAGACTGACCGCTCGCCTCTCTGATGTGAAGATGCGAAGGCCCGCACCCGCCTCGCCGACCAGGCCCAGCTTGCCCGCGTCCGGCAAAGGCACGGACTCGTTGAAGACCAGCAGGCCGCCGTTCAGGTGTATGAAAGGCTTTACGCGCGACTGGTTCGCGAAATCTAGTTGCAGCCCTAAGGGCGTAACGCCGACGCCGTAGGCCGTGTCGCGCGTGAAAGTGGTGACGGTGGTCCCGCCTGTCGTCACGGTCGTGCTCGATTCAATGTTCCCAGTCGCGACTGCCAGCGGGATGGCGTCGAGCGTGTACTGTAGGGCGAGGCTGTCATTAGCCGCGAGCGTGCGGCCATAGCGGAAGGCCGCGACGACGAAGTGGCGGTCGCTCGCCTCTGCGTCGGTCAGTCCGCCGAAGATGGTGGTCGCGGTGAACGCCCCGCCTCCCCAGAAGCCGAACTCGTTATCGCCTTTGCTTAACCTGTATGACCCGCCCGCAGGAGCGGGACGGCTCGGCGCGGAAACAACTTCCGGGGGGTTGCTGTCAAAGGTGGCCAGGTTATCCGCGACCTGTGCGCGGACTGAAAACGCTCCGGCGGAGGCGGCCATGAACATGACGGCGGTCGTAATCTTGAGCGCGATGCGCATCCTCTTGTTTTCTCCTTCGATGGTTATTCTAAAAGTTTACCGCGGCGGCGGCGGCTCGTCCCTGTAAATCTTTAACAACTGAACGTAGTTCTGCCAGAAAACGTCCAGGCCGGCGACCTCTTCGTCCGTCAGCGGCCGTTTGACGCGCGCGGGCGCGCCCATCACGAGCGAGCGCGGCGGGATCTGCGTCCCCGGCGAACAGAGCGAGCCCGCGGCGACCAGGGATTTTTCCCCGACGCGCACGCCGTCCATCACGGTCGAGCCGATGCCTATGAGGCAGCCGCGCTCTACGTGACAGCCGTGCAGGGTGACGTTGTGCCCGACGGTCACTTCGTCTTCGAGGACGGTGGCGTGCGTCCCGTTCGCGACGTGGATGACGGTCCCGTCCTGGACGTTGGTGCGGTCGCCGATGCGTATGTAGTAGACGTCGCCGCGCAGGACCGCGTTGAACCAGACCGAGGACTCTTCGCCGATGTGAACATCGCCGATTACTTGCGCGCTCTCTTCGATGAAAGCTGTCGGATGAATCTGCGGGTGCGTGCCGCGAAAAGGTCTAATCATTACGGGGATGAATTGTCAGCCCGAGCCCTCTACAGGTAAAGCGGGAACGGTAGCATGAGGCGCACGGCGTGGGCAAGGAAGCCACGCCACGAAGTAGCGTTCTAATTACACGAAGTAGCGTTCCAATTAGAAGCATAAGTTTTAAGAAGCCATCCGAGAAAGCCCCGAAGGGGCGCAATACAATAGCC
>DATEMM010000139.1:0-20609 GCA_035275605.1 Pyrinomonadaceae bacterium | reverse complement strand
TGGGAGAGGCAGAATGGCTAGGATGTACGTAATCTAACAACTCATTCGATCCGACCCGCCTCAGCTTGGCTTTCATCAACATCGGATGCCGGGACTTGGCTTGTGTGATATCGTCGGCGGGCGGCTCAATTCTGTCGTTAGGCTGCTTATTGACATCAAGTCTTATCGGGTAATAATGTGTCCCAATTCTTGTTCCATCAAGGGAGAATTGGCTCCATTGATCTCACAAGGCAAAAGGAGATTGTTATGGAAGGTACAGACCCAAAAGACCCGAAAGAACCCAAAGGTGACCCTAAAGGTGATCCCAAAGGAACTGAACCGCATCCTAAAGAGAGTCCTAGTCCGGGGCCTAAAGGCGAAACGGGTCCGGCAGGACCATCAGGCCCTAACAAACCATAGATGAATTATCATCGGGCGGCTTACTCAAAACGGAGTTGCCGCCCGTTGACGATTACTTCACTATAAGTCCGAATGGTAGCTACAGCGCAGCCTAACAACTCATTGAACCGGAGCGCGGGATATCATTCCTTTCATCATTGGATCGTTCCATAATCTTGTGTGCTTCTCGCCCGCGCCCGGTTAATTCGGGCGTTAGGTTTCTGTTGAATAGATTGATTCAAACTCATGAATCACTCGTCCTGCCTCTTGAGAGGCTCAGCAGTAGGTGAATGCTAATGAATCTTGAATAATGTGAGCCTCGCGCAGGTTCTCATGTTGATGCTAAGGTGTGTCGAATCACCATGCGGCGTTGGCTATGTTGAATGATAGAATGAATGTTGAAAGCCCAAGAGGCGCAGAATGGCGACATCCAACGAAACCTAACAACTCATTCGACGCGAGCGGATTTAGATTGGCTTTCATTCGCGAGGATTGAAGGCTGTTCCTAGTTGTCTCCCGCCGCGTCAATTCTGTCGTTATGTTGCTCTGTAGTATCAAAGCTTGAAAATACAAAGGAGACTCTTATGAAGAAAAGTGAGTTCCGAGAAAAGGTTGATGAAATTCTTGTTATTGACGTTGATGGTTTGGGTTGGGATGAGAAAATTTCAATTGTGAGACAGCGCATTATTGAGGCTGAAAAAAGTTCTAATTTTGACACCGCTAATAGCGGCGAATCTTGGACGGATGAGGAGTTGCGGATTATTCTGAAAACCGCTCCTACCAAAGAAAATTGCATTCTGTTGGCGCGAGCTTTCCGCAGAGGTTACGGCAGTATCGAGCAAATATTCAGGTGGGTTGCGGAAGATCAGGCTTCAGTTGACCAGAAGAGACCTACCGACTCATTCATTAAGCAGATCAAACGAATCGCAAAAGAAGTTGGCTGGAGAGCTACATAGGTTTAGGCAATCGTGATAGTGCGAAGGCGCAACATAACAACTCATTCAACCGGAGCGCGGGATAGCATCTCTTTCATGCTCATCTTCTCCGATGGTCTCGTGTGCTACTCGCCCGCGCCCGGTCAATTCTGTCGTTAGGCGGCTTCGCCTTATTAAGTTGAGGATAGCAATGAACATTATCAAAATTCCCATCGTCTTAGTGGCTCTACTGTTAGGCGGTGTGCCCGACGTAACCGCCCACGCCCAGTCCTCGCCGCTCTCCGGCATCGGGAAGTCGGTAACCGAGAGGATGCCAGGGTGGAAACTCAAAATGTGGCGGTTGATGGAAAATGTGAATAATGATGACGTCGTCTTCTACGATTGGGACTCAGGCGAGGAGAAGGTTCGCGCGGCGGTCGAACTCCTGCCTTCGCCAGAGGAGGCGGCCGAGCTGTTTAAGGTCCGCCCCGGCGGTTGGGCGGAGAAGTCAGGCGTACGCGTTCTGGAAGAGAGTCTCACGGGCGTCGGCGACGAGAGCCGCCTAATCGAGTATGAAAACAGTGGCAGGAGAGGCCTGGTATTCAGGAAGGGTCGGGTAATCGTTCGCGTCGCCGCGTCGTCGCAGGAAATAGCCGCGCTGTTCGCCATACACATCGCCGACGCTATACCCGCCGCCTAACAGCTCATTCAACTGGAGCGCGGGATGGCATTTCTTTCATGCTTGAATATTGCGGCGCGGCTTGAATGCTTGTCGCCCGCGCCCGGTCAATTCGGGCGTTATGTTGCTACTCGATTCTGAAAATGCTTGCCTCAAGAAGCAGTGAGATTTACTATCTTACTCATGAATTATCAGAATATAATCACAATCGAGCCTGGCAAGCGTGGCGGCAAGCCTTGTATTAGAGGGATGCGTATTACAGTTTACGACGTGTTGGAATATCTTGCGTCCGGTATGTCTCAACAGGAAGTCCTTGAAGATTTTCCTTATTTAACCGAAGAAGATATTCGCGCCTGCCTTGCCTATGCCGCAGATCGTGAAAAGCGCTTAATGGTGGTTGAAGCGTGAAACTTCTCTTTGACCATCATCTTTCGCCACGCTTGGTCAAATCTCTAGCCGACATGTATCCAGACTCGAATCATGTCTATCCGCTCGGGCTTGACCAAGCCGATGATAAAGATATTTGGGAACATGCGAGGCATGGAGGTTTTCTGATTGTCACGAAGGACGCGGATTTCAGCGATTTGTGCATGTTGCTTGGATTTCCGCCGAAAATAATCTGGATACGTCGCGGAAATTGCAAGACCTCTGCTATCGAAGCAATGTTGCGGCATCATTATGCGGACATTGAGGGTCTCGATAAAGATGTGTTTGTGGGTGTATTGACGCTATTCTAGGCGGCGCAACCTAACAACTCATTCAACCCGAGCGGAATTAGCTCGATTTTCATTCGCAAGGTCGGATGCTTGGTTTGGTCCCTCCCGCCGGGTTAATTCTGTCGTTAGGTGTCTACTGGTATTGAGTAGTAAGAGTGTTTAATTCTATAGTGAAGGCGGAAGGTATAGCATATGAAGAATAGTCACCTACCGCCATCAGAAAAAAATAAGATTGATCCAGAAGATATTCGTGCTGCCTATCAATCCTCAGTACAGTTAATAGTATATGAAGGTGGATTATCTTGGCATACTACGTCCGTCTTTATTCACTTTGCTACTTTATTAATTGCCGGAGCAGTATTTCCGGCATTTCTTGGCTCAGTTAATCAAAGGTTGATTGCAGTAGTAGGTCTCATTTTCTCTGTAGCTGGCTTTGCTGCGAGTATAATGTGGTGGTCTATGGTGGCACGAAATAGAAGATACTATGAGTTTTGGTTTTATTCGGCTAGAGAGTTGGAAAAGATGATGCATTCTGAAATCCAAACCTTCCAAAGAGGTTTTGAGTTTTCCAGAGGGAATGAGGTTTCAGTAGCTAATATTATTATGAAGTTCAAATTTATCGAGCGTATTAGGATGAAGTCGAATCTCAATCTGTTTTATGGATTGTTCACTCTTATATTTGTCCTTTTAGGGATTATAAATGTCTACCGTATCATCATTGAGTTCTAGAATGGAGCGACACCTAACAACTCATTCAACCCGACGCCTTGATAGCATGTTTCTCATGGGACTTCCTGGTGTTGTAAATTGAATGCTTCATGCTCGGCGCGGGTTAATTCGAGCGTTAGAAGTGCCAGTCGGCGTTGCAAGAATAACCGCTTTAACAGCTTCGCGCCTGAAGTGGAAACGCTCACGGGTTTGAATCCGTGAGCGTTTCTTTTCTCGGGATAGGGGGCGGAAGGCGGAAGGGTTTACTCTTCCTCTTCCGCGTGGATGCGGTCGGCGATTATTTGTCACGCGGTTTCGGCGGCGTGGGCAGGTCGGAGTCGCTGTCCTTATCCGACCAGTTGGGGTTCCAGTGGTTGTTCTCTTTCTGGGTGACGGTCGTGAGTTTGCCGCCGAGCGTGATGGCCCAGAGTTGCGCGAAGCCGTTGTTCTGCCCGGCGGCCGTCAACTCGTAGGAGGGCGACTGGAACTCCGCGTAGGGCGTATCCCAGCCCCGCCAAGAGTTTTGGCCCGCCCCTTGCTGGAAGTTGGAAGTGATGAGGTAGTCCTCGTTCTGGCCGACGATGATCGCGCCGTTCTTGCCTTCGACCGCCGCGATGTTGCGCAGCTTCGGCGCGCCGAGCCAGTTCGGCCCGACCCACGGCCCCCACTTGCCAGTCCAAGGCGTCTGCTGCCCCGCGCCCCAGAGCTGCCGCTTCTCGTCGAGCACCCACACGGCCGAGCGCCCGTCCTTCTGCTCGCACGCCGCGACCTCGATGAAGCGCGACTTTTCGGGCGTCTCGGGGAAGTCAGCCCATGCGCTCCAACCCTCAACCTTGGTATCCGAGTAGGAGTAGGCGAGGTGCCCGTTCGCCGTAATGAGGAAGAGGACTTGGCCCTGAGTGCCGCCCGCGCGCACCGCGGCGATCTTCTTCGCCTTCCCACTCCCCGTCAGGCGGTTATAGTTGTGCTGCCACGGCGACCAGTTGCCGCCGGGCGAGGTCTGCCATCGCGCCCACATCTCGCCCTTCATGTCGAGCGCCCAGAAAAAGACGCGCCCGTCCGGCTGGTTCTGGCAGGCGGCCAACTCGTAGATCGCCTTCGGCTCTTTGGGGTCTGACCAGCCGACGCCGCCCCAGTCGCTCCAGCCGCCGCCGGGCGAACCCTGGTAGCAGGTGTAGAGTTTGCCTTTCATATCGACGCCCCAGAGTTGCGCGCCGCGATTACCACCCTGCTGAGCAGCCGTGAGCTTGTTCAAGCGGGGAGCGTTGTTCCAAGACATAGAGTGAGTCTCCTTTCCACGTTTGACGTGTGGGACAAGAGGTGAATGCGTCCTGAGATAGCGAGGCCTGTGAAACGGGAAAACGACCGGCTTGACGTTGTCGGGTATAGAGGCCGCGTAGAGACGAGGTCGGATGGCGAAATAGCGGATTCTCAGGGCGGCCACCCGGATGATATGCGCGGGGGCGCACGGCGGTCAATGCCAAAACGAAAGGTGCCCCGTTAAGGCCGCGCATAACAACTCATTCAACCGGAGCGGAAATATGCTACCTTTCATCCGCAAGGCTTGAAGGCTTGGTACAATTCTTCCCGCCCGGTTAATTCGGGCGTTAGGTGCTAGCGAGTAGCGAAACGAGATGGAGCGAGAGGTGAGTGTAAAGTAAAAACGGAAGCTGAAATAACCAGATTGATGTATTATCTCTTCTGCTCTACGTTCTCAGACATTAACCGTCAAGGAGAAATATCATGTCAAGTAACGATGCGGCACCTTCGGATCATGCTCGTGGAAAGGTTTATCTTTACAACACGACGAACCAGCGCATTCAACTCCAGTTGAACGAAGAGTCTCTGGATTCCATAGACGCCGCTAGCTCTGGTGAGCCGTACACGCCTCAATTTACGACTGCCGACCGCGACGACGCGACCTCCACCCCGGACAACAGATTTGCTCAACAGGACAACACCTTGAGAGTCAAAATTCCGGGCAAGCAAAGAACCTATGGGCCAATAAATATTGATCCCGAAACTTATCCGACTGATGTGAATCTGGTGTTGTATATCTTCTCGAAATATATTGTGTTAGCGGCCACAAACAGTAACGCTATAATTTACCAAAGTGCGCCTGCTACTGCCGCAACAAGCTGAAGAGACAACACCGCACCTAACAACTCATTCAACCGGAGCGCTCGACAGCATTTCTTTCATCGTCATCTTCTCCGATGGTATTGAATGCTTTATGCTCGCGCCCGGTTAATTCTGTCGTTGGGCGGCTGCCGTTAAATCAAAGTTAGCTGCTAAAAGAGCCACGAAGATATGGAGTACCTATGAAACGTTATTTAATTGCGTCAGTTTTAGTCATTCTTGTCCTTGTCAGCATTCAAACACAATCTAAACAATGGCAGCCTTCAGCTGGACATACACAAATTCCTATTTGGCCTGGCACGCCACCAGATTCAGATAGCCAGACAAAATCGGAATCTGTAACTATCACTTCAGGCAAAGACATGGTTGCCGGCAAGCCATATACTTGGGTTGAAAACGTTACCCGCCCAACACTAACCCTTTACTCTCCAAAAACTAATAACACTGGAGCCGCCATCGTTGTTTTCCCCGGTGGCGGCTATAAAGGGCTAGCGATTGACCTCGAAGGTAGCGAGGTTTGTGATTGGCTTACTTCGCGCGGCATAACATGTGTCCTCTTAAAATATCGCGTTCCAGATTCCGGGCCGCATCATGATGACAAGTGCGATTGTAGGGTTGACGCCAAAGCTCCGACGGCGTTAGAAGATGCTCAGAGAACATTAGGCTTAGTGCGTCATCATGCTGCCGAATGGCACATAGACCCTCACAAAATTGGAGTAATCGGGTTTTCTGCAGGAGGTCATATGGTGGCCGATATAAGCACTCATTGGGGGAAACGACTGTATCCAATTATTGACGACGCAGATAAAGAAAGCTGCCGCCCAGACTTTGCCGCAGCCATATATCCTGGACACATGCTGGAAAAGACCACGAAAGAGTTTGAACTCAATCCAACGCTTCCGGTTTCAAAAGAGACACCTCCGACATTCCTGCTGCAATCAGTCAAAGACCCGGTGGATGATGTGCAAAATTCGCTTGTATATTTTATCGCGCTCAAAAAAGCTGGTGTTTCGGTAGAGATGCACCTCTACGCGGAAGGCGGACATGGATTTGGGTTGAGGCGCACCCAGATGGCTATCACAGAATGGCCGCAGCTATTAGAGGCTTGGATGCATTCTATTCAAATATTGCCCGCTCGCAGCAACCAACAATGCGTTCAAGCCGATTCGGCTTAACTCAAGCGTTGGGCGGCTGCGCTTTCTGATAAAAGAATCATTTTGGAATGATAGCGAAAGGTTGAAAGCACGCTTCGCGTTATGACACACTCGCCCTTCGTGGAAAGACATAATGAAAGCGGTTCGTTCCATTTATGCGCCGCCCAGCAAGTCATTCGACACGGACGCTCGACTGCGTGCCTCTCATGCTCTTTAGTTCCTTTCATTTTGAATGCCCTTCGCTCGCGCCGGTCAATTCCGGCGTTGGGCGGCTGCTCGTAACTTTGGCGCGTCTTAAATAGAAACATGCGTTCGTGTGATTTAATTGTGATTGCCGGTGCGCCCGGGAGCGGTAAAACTACTGTTGCCGACCTTCTGCACCGCACGTTAGCATCGCCTTATATTGATTTCGGCTATATCCGAGAATTCCATCTCGACCGAGAGTGGAAAGACCAAAGCCCGCGGGAAGAACAGATGTCCTTCGAGAACCTGGTCTACATCCTCAGAAACTATATTAGGTACGGCTACAAAAATATCATCGCGACTGATTTACAAGATTTTCGGGTGCAACAGATACCCGCGTTATTTGCCGGGCATAATTATCTTATCGCCACTATGATTATCAGTAGCGATGATGAATTGGCTTTGCGGATCGAGAAGCGAAATGACGGGTGGCGGGACGTTAGACGCGCCCTGGACTGGAACAGACAGATTCAGGAACGCCCGTTACTGCTCGGCGAACACCGGATTGATAACACGCATAACGAACCGGAGCGGACGCTTGAGGTGATTTTGCAGATGGCAAAGAATGCTAAATCGCCCTGATGAAGAATTGTGCTTAGCGACGCGCCGCCCAACAACTCATTCAACCGGAGCGCTCGATAGCGCGGCTTTCTAAGTTGTTTGCGCCACGTTCAATTGCTGATTGGCAATGTTCACCTGCCCAGGATTCTGAATGATGAGCTTGTAGCGCCTCATGTCGCGCAACTGCCGGAGCGTCCGCATGAACTGGCGATGATAGCCGTCCGCGAGTCTATAAGCATCATCTATCGCGTCGGCTACCTCTTGAGAAGGCGGAAGCCAACCGACCTCCAGAGCCTCGCGCCGCCAGTTACTTTGATTCTCCACAATCCTAGTGCTCCGCTCGTGTGCGATCTTCGTCCAGTAGAGGTAAAGCGTATAGGTCTGCGCCAGCATATCAATCAACGTATACTCGATCCCGTTCTGCGGATTCCACCCTTCTGTGAAATGCTCCCGCAATGCCAAGAATTGCGCGCGTTGAAAAGGCGAGGCTTCACCCGTCACGTCCGCCCCGCTGAAACCTGAAATAATGTCATTATATGCCGCGTCACTGATGCGGCCCCACAATTCAAGAGCCTGGTCAATGTCGGTTTCGGCAAGTGCGGTTAAGTGACTCCATTGCAACTCGCGCGGCGGCTTCTCCCGCGCCTGCTCCGCCCTGAATTGCCGGTATTCTTCGGCGCGTGTGCATGACTGTAGGAATCGCTCGTGGTGGCTTTTATCATCACCTTTGAGAAGCTCCATGTAGTGCTTGACGGTCTGAGCGTAGTTGACGGCCAGCCGGGAGACTAAAGCCTCGCTTTCGGCTGAGCGTGTATCCACCACACTGACTCGCTCTTTCTCGACTCGCCTGCCGTCCGTTTCCATCTTCGGCGCTGTCCTGCGCGTGATCTGCCGTCTTCCTGCTCTTTCTCTCATTAGATTAGCCCTCTCGCCCTCGCTAGAAGTGCTTTGTAGATTGCACGGCCACGTCTCAATTGAGCCTGTAAGTCACGGTAGTTCTGGCAGGCCGAAACCGCTGCGGCCACGTCCGACAATCTGACATATTCTTTTGTGCTTCTGCCGTAAGACCAGGAATACAGATAAAAGTAAGGGCCGTGTAGCTGGCCCCGCTTGCATCTACAGCCTGACTTCCCACACCTGACCATCTGAGATTCGACGTAGCCGGGTAGCGTGGCAGGCCATTTCTTAGGGGGCAAATTTGCACTTTTGTATCTCTCGCTCGTGGACGCCTCCAACGAGGTAACATCTTTTTTCTTCTTTGGCATCAGGCGACCTTCTGCCCAGTGAGGCGCAGGCCCGGATTACTGCGCGCCAGCAAACGGACGCGCTCTAACGTCTCACAGGCCCGCGTAAATCTACGTTGCGCTAATGAGAGATGCCTTTCGTAGAATTCGCAAAGCTTAAAGGAATTGTTTCCGCTCATCACCTTCGTAAATCTTATCTCTGCGAGGCCGAGCCGAAGCCAGCAGAGCGTGGCGTGGGATATTAAGAGTTGCTCCATTTCTGACGCCTCGTCATAGCCGAGCCGTTCGCGGATTTCGTTCTGCTTGTGGCGCAGTACCTCGTTAAGCCCCGGCGAGAGCGGGCCGCTGTCTAGAGCATAGCTTTCAGCGTGCCCTATTATGCCCGCGATCCTCTGCCACAGCTTTTGCTCCGGGTGATCTCTCAGAAGCCGCCGGAAGGCTTTAACGTCCTTCTCAGACGGTTGATTCCTATTAGTCTTTGCGAGCAGTTCGTCAAACCGCGCGTTTAGTTCCGCCGTCTCGTCTTTCGGGTCAACTAACTTTAGAGTCGTCTTTTTCATTGCGTTTCCGCCTCCATTGTCTCTTATGCTGGCGATAGCCTGACGCTATCGAGGCTGCCGTGACTAGCTTCTCTATCAGCGCGCAGATTTCATCAATGCGAGCATCAATCTGATTCTGCTTTTTAATCTCACGACGGCTGGCCGCCCGCGTGGCTTCCTTTTCCTTGCGCCCTTCCGCGTCCATCATGGCGGAAAACTGCCCGTGCAATCCTGAGCCTAGATAGACTGAGCGCACGCGCCCGCCTTCCCTGACTTTCTGGTAGTAGTAACGTCCGCCGCGCGCTCTCGTTTCCCATGCCATGTTGTGCTACACCTTTTTGCTTGCCCCGCTTTTTCTTACCTCCGTCTCGAAGATGGCCACAAGCAACATATGTAATACATTGAATCTAATTTAGAAGTGATATTCGTTGCCTTCACTGTCAAAAATACGCTCCGAACTAACGACCTCTTGATCTCCGGCGTAATAGTCCAACAGGGCGGTACGCTCCTCTATTTCTTCTTGCGATTCATTATTAGAATTAGGGGCTAGAGTCGCTAAAGTGGATATGTTCTCAGCAACCTTAGCAACTCAGCATACAAGTTAGAGTGTCGCATGTTGAAGCGCCACTCAGATTCTTTCAAGTGCAAGTAGAAGGTATGTGGTGCAATTCCATGAAACTTCTGCAATCGATGTTTAGCAAAGCTCCAGAAGCTCTCAATGCCATTGATATGGTGCGTGCCTCTGGCAAACTCGTTCTTCCCATGATTAACTCTGTAATGCTTCGAGTAGCCAACATCAACAAGTCCGTCGTAGCCGCGCCAGCCGTCACTATGGATAACCGTCTCAGGAGCAATGCGACCGCGAATAATGGCCTGCAATGTGGCTTTCGAGCAGTCCGGCACAATCTCCGTATAGACTTTGCCGTTGCGCTTCAAGAGTCCGAAGACACGAGTCTTGCCACTAGCTCCACGACCGCGCTTGCCACGAACGCGCCGAGCGCCGAAGTAGCACTCATCAACTTCGACTTCCCCAAAGAAAGGCGAAGCTCGCTCACATTCTTGAAATGCGCTGACGAATCTTGAGAAAGATCACGGTGCCGGCTTTACGCCTAATGCCGGTCAACTCTGCGACATCAGTGGCCGAGAAATCCATGGCAAAGTAGCGCAGAAGCTGGCGGAATTTACGTTCGGAAATTCGGGAACGCGCATAATAGCGGTTTCGTCTTTCCATTCGAGTAGTTTAGCACCTCAGTAATTGTGCTTAACGACTCTAGCCCCTGATTATTAATCAGATAGTCCTAGGGAAGTCTCCGAGAGCCCTGAAAGGGCGAGAATAAAATAGCCTGGGGCAACGCCCCAGGTCACAGGCTGCCCATCTGGATAAGCCCTGAAGGGGCGGAAATATCTATTTCGCCCTTTCAGGGCTTACCATGATAATGGTGACCGTAACCAGGGGCGTTGCCCCAGGCTTTCATATGACGCCCCGTTGGGGCTTGCTCGGGGGGCTTCTGAGCGTCTCTGTTTTTTAATCAGGAGACTATTACTTAATTCGGGCGTTAGGCAGCACCTTGTTGAATACTATAAAATAATCTCGCCTAACAAATTCAAGGGAGGTATCAGGTGAGCGAGAAGGCGGAGCGGGTTGAAGATAGACTGGCAGACTTTACTAGAGATAGACGCATTCTTATTCTTTCATTAATGGCACTGATTGTAGGCGCAATCAGTGCCATTGTCGCTTATGCGTTGGTGTGGCTCATAGCAGTTATTACAAATATCTCTTTCTACCAGCGTTTTTCGGCAGTCTTTCAGTCGCCGGAGCAAAACCGTCTGGGCTATTTAGTGATACTCGTTCCGGTTATCGGCGGACTCATCATCGGACTAACGGCACGCTACGGGTCAGAAAAGATTCGAGGTCACGGCATACCCGAAGCGCTCGAAGCCATTCTCTTTGGCCGCAGCCGCATGGAGTTGAGAGTCGCTGTGCTCAAGCCTCTCACCTCAGCCATCTCAATCGGGACGGGCGGCCCCTTCGGCGCTGAAGGGCCGATCATCATGACAGGCGGCGCGGTCGGCTCTCTCTTCGCGCAACGCTTTCATCTCTCTTCGGCTGAGCGTAAGACGCTGCTGGTTGCGGGCGCGGCCGGTGGCATGTCCGCCATCTTCGCAGCACCCGTTGCCGCCGTCTTGCTGGCTGTCGAGCTATTGCTCTTTGAATGGAAGCCGCGCTCCTTCATCCCTGTGGCGATAGCTTCGGCCGCAGCCTTTGCTCTGCGTATCCCGCTCCTTGGGACAGGCCCTACCTTTCCGCTGACTCCGCACGCGATGCTGGGTGGAGAAGGTCTGGCCTTCGCTCTTCTGGTCGGCATCCTGGCCGGGCTCGCTTCCGGTGCGTTGACGACTCTTGTTTATGCCTGCGAAGACCTGTTCGCCAAATTGCCCATTCATTGGATGTGGTGGCCTGCCATTGGGGGCTTGTGCGTCGGCATCGGCGGGTTGATTGAACCACGAGTGCTGGGTGTCGGCTACGAAACTATACACGGGTTGCTGCGTGGAGAGATTATCGGCGGTGCAATCATCGGCATCCTCATAGGCAAATCGCTCGTCTGGTCTCTGGCGCTCGGTTCCGGCACGTCCGGAGGTGTGCTGGCCCCTTTGCTCATGATGGGGGCGGCGCTCGGCGCAGTCGAAGCCGGGTTCATCCCCGTAGGTGATAAGGGCTTGTGGGCGCTCATCAGCATGGCCGCGATGATGGGCGGCACTATGCGCTCGCCTTTGACGGCGATGGTTTTTGCGTTGGAATTGACTCAGGACATAAACCTGCTGCCCGGCCTGCTGGTCGGATGCATAGCCGCACACGGAGTCACTGTGCTCTTGTTGCGTCGCTCAATCCTCACGGAAAAGGTAGCGCGGCGCGGCTATCACATCATGCGTGAGTACAGTGTTGACCCGCTCTCGGTGGTGCGCGTTAGTGAAGTGATGTACGAGGACGTATACACTCTTCCGGCAAAGATGAAAGTGACTGAGCTTTCAGATCGAATTGCGCGGCATGACCCGCTGGTAGCTGACCGGCAGGGTTTGCCTATCGTGGATGAGAATCAGCGACTGGTCGGAATCATCACGCGCGGCGATGTCTTGCGCTCATTAGATGAGGGAGCTAACGGCAATACTACGGTCCTGGAGGCCGGGAGCCGCGACTTGGTTATCACCTACCCGGATGAAATCTTACATGAGGCCGTGACTAAGATGCTGCGTCATGATATTGGCCGGTTGCCTGTAGTCAGTCGTCACGACCACCATCATCTCGTCGGCTATCTGGGGAGAGCTAATCTCATGGCAGCGCGTTTGCGGCAACTTGATGAAGAACATGTGCGTGAGCGTGGCTCAAATACATAGTCTCAGAAAAGTTTCGATGGCGTTCAAACAGCCAGACTTTCCAGTTGCCTGACGACTCCTTAATCATCTGCCAACGCTAAAGGATAGAGCGTTACCGCAGGTATTTGTTGAACCATTCGAGCGTGCGCGTCCACGCCAGCTTGGCTGCCGCTTCGTCATAACGCGGCGTCGTGTCGTTGTGGAAGCCGTGCTGTTTGCCCTCGTACATGTGCACCGCGTACACCTTCTTGTTGGCCTTGAGCGCCGCTTCGTAAGCCGCGATGCCCTCGTTGACCCGCTGGTCGTTGCCAGCGTAGTGCAGAAGGAGCGGCGCGGAAATCTTTGGCACATCATCCGCGCCCGCCTGGCGACCGTAGAACGCGACTCCGGCATTCAGATCGGCACCAAGCCTGACGGCCAGTTGATTCACCATCCCGCCGCCGAAACAAAAGCCCACCGCGCCAAGCTTGCCGGTGGAATCTGGACGCGCCTTGAGCCATCTGGCCGCCGCGACGAAATCTTCCGTCATCTTCATTCCGTCCACCTTGCGGAAGGCTTCGGCCCCCTTCTCGTCGTTGCCCGGATAGCCGCCGACCGAAGTCAATCCGTCTGGAGCAAAGGCTATGAAATTGGCGAGCGCAAGGCGGCGCGCCACGTCCTCTATGTAGGGATTGAGCCCGCGGTTTTCGTGAATGACGAGCACGACCGGCAGCTTCTTCCCTTTCATAGGGCGAGCCAGATACCCCTTGATCGAGCCGTTCCCGGCCGGGGATGGCACAGTTTCGTAACCCACCTTGATGCGTTTATCATCCGGCGGCACCTGCTGCGCCCAGGCGTAGTTGGGTTTGAGGCTCTTGAAAATTGCCGCGACGGTCAGGCCGCCGACCGCAAACTTGGCTGCGCCGTCCAGGAAAGCGCGGCGGCTGATGTCGCCGTGCTGGTATTCGTGAAACAGGTCTAACAACTCCTGCGGGTAATCGCTTGCTACTTTACGTTCCATTCTTTCTCCTTACTTCTCCTGACAGGGAATTTCTCCGGTTCGGTCTGGAAGGACTCTTTTTCAGCGATGCCAGTAGTTCTTGATCTTTTGCGCAAGCAGGGGGAAGGGGACGTACTCGGCCTGGCGACCGGCGCGGCGCAACTGCTCCACCATGCGCATCGCGCCGTCGGCGTTGCGTGTGTGGACGAGGATGGTTGAGGCGCGCTGCAACTCTGGGCGCGAAGCGAGCCAGAGCGCTATGGCGTAGCCAGTGTTCTCGTCATCCGTCGTCTCCGAGTGATAGTGCTCGGGCAGCAGGTCGTGATCCAGAAAGATCGCATCGTAGAGATTCGTGCTCAGGAATTCACGCGCGCCCGCCACGTCGTCCGCTATGTCTAGCCGGTCGCCGTCGAAACGCCTGGCGAACCAGGCGTGCCTGCGTGTGTCGTCGTCCAGGAGAAAAACGCGGATCGGGCTCCGCTTGACGCCGACGTTGTCGAGGCCGAGCTTGCTCAGCACTCCTCTCAAAATACCCATCTGTCGTGACCCAGACCTTCGGATATAAGGACTCATCCAACGGCCTGCTATGATTAAAGATGAAACCGCATGGATGCCTCAACTATAAAAGTAAAAAGGCAAAAGGTAAAAGGCAAAAGCGAAGAAAAAGAGTCTCACACGCTCCGCCTTTCACTTTTGCCTCTGACCTTTTTACTTTTGCCTTCCTCTGATTGGTGGATTGATTGAGATTATGCTAAAACTTCCGCGCTCCTTATGAAGCAGATTCTGCAAAACAATAAAACTGGTGAGATGGCGGTCGCGGACGTTCCGACGCCGGTTGTCCAGCGCGGGCGCGTGCTCGTCCGCGCGGCCGCTTCGCTAATCAGCGCGGGCACGGAAAAGATGGCCGTTGACGAGGGCAGGAAGAGCCTGATCGATAGAGCCAGGGAGAGACCGGAGCTCGTCAAGCAGGTCATCGAGCGGGCGAAAACCGAGGGACTGGTCAAGACCTTCAACGCCGTGCGCTCGAAATTGGGCTCTTCGACGGCGCTCGGCTATAGCGCCGCCGGCATCGTCATCGAGGTCGGCGAGGACGTGACGGAATTTCGCGCCGGAGACCGTGTGGCCTGCGCCGGAGCGGGCTACGCCTCGCACGCCGAAGTCCTCTCGGTCCCGAAAAATCTCTGCGTGCGTTTACCCGACCGCGTGAGCTTTGACGAGGGGGCCTTTGGCACGCTCGGCGCGATAGCCTTACAGGGCGTGCGCCTCGCCGCCCCGACCCTGGGCGAAAGCGTCGTCGTCATAGGGCTCGGGCTGCTCGGCCAGATCGCCGTCCAGCTCCTGAAAGCGAACGGCTGCCGCGTCTTCGGCGTAGACCTGGACCCGGCAAAAGTCGCGCTGGCACAGGAACTCGGCGCGGACGCCGCCGCGTTGAGCGACGAGAACGTGAAACGAAGCGCTCTGGAGTGGTCGCGCGGGCGCGGCGCGGACGCCGTGCTGATTACTGCTGCGACCTCGTCTAACCAGCCCGTGGAGCTGGCAGGGGAAATCTCGCGCCTCAAAGGGCGCGTCGTCGCCGTCGGGATGGTCGGCCTGGACGTCCCGCGCAATCTCTACTTCAAGCGCGAGCTCTCCCTGATGGTCTCCATGTCTTACGGGCCTGGGCGCTACGATGCTGAGTACGAAGAGCGCGGCCACGATTACCCGCTCGCTTACGTGCGCTGGACCGAGAATCGCAACATCGAAGCCTTCCTGGACCTGCTGGCCGAAGGGCGAATCAACGTCTCGCGCCTCATCACTCACCGCTTCCCAGTTGAAGAGGGAGGGCGCGCTTACCAGCTCATCTCCGGCGAGACCAAAGAGCCGTACCTCGGAATCATTCTCCAATACGACACCGAGCGGGAGCTTGAGCGGCGAATCGAAAATAGAAGGAGCGCGAAGCCTGGCACAGGCGCAGCCTCCGCCGTCCGCGTCGGGATGATCGGGGCGGGCACCTACGCGCAGGGGATGCTCCTGCCGCACTACAAGGCAGCGGGCGTGGATTTTCGCGCGATCACGACCGCGTCCGGAGTGACGGCGCGCGACATTGCCGAACGGTACGGCTTCGATTATTCGGCCGCGAGCGCCGACGAGGTGCTGGACGACTCGGACGTGAACCTGGTCGTCATCGCCACGCGCCACGACCTGCACGCGGAGCTGGCGCGCCGCGCCCTGCTCAAAGGAAAGCACGTCTTTGTGGAAAAACCGCTCGCGCTGAATGACGGAGAGTTGGAAGGTGTAATGGATGCGGCGGCGAATTCCGAGGGCCGCTTGATGGTCGGCTTCAATCGCCGGTTCTCGCCGCTGGCGCGCGCGGCCCTGGAGTTCTTCGGAAACCGCCAGGCACCGCTCTCGATAATTTATCGCGTCAACGCCGGGCGGATTCCGAAGTCGCACTGGATACAGGACCCGCGCGAGGGCGGCGGTCGCATCATCGGCGAGGTTTGCCACTTCGTAGACCTGATGCAGTTCCTGACGGGGTCGCTCGTGACGCGCGTCTACGCGGAATCAATCAAGAGCCGTAACCAGGAGATCACGGACGAAGACAATGTCTTCGTCACGCTCCTGTTCGCAGACGGTTCCAACGGCTCAATCGCTTACCTGGCAGAGGGCGACAAGGCTATGCCGAAGGAGCGGGTGGAGATTTTCTGCGAGGGCAAGAGTTTTGTGCTGGACGATTACCGTGGCGCAATCAGTTACAGCAACGGGCGCGAGACCATCACGAAGCCGCGCCAGCAGGACAAGGGGCAGGCAGAGGAGACGCGCCAGGTGTGCGAAGTAGTGTTGAAGGGAGCGCCCGCGCCCATCTCGCTTGACGATCTGGCGACCACCACGCGCGCCACGTTTCGCATGCGCGAGTCGCTGCGCCTGGCACAGCCACGTGATGTTTGAGCTTTTCCACATGTGGAAAAAAATTCTTTTCAGACTTCTTACCTCTCGGCCTTGAAATATCTTCTTCGAGTGTTATAATCCGCCGCGCCTCGCAAAGTTTTTGCTTCAAACTTTGCGACTTGCTTAAGTAAGGGGCCGTGCACTTCACAAGCCGTGTGATTTAGTTTCTGACAAAAGCCTTCGAGCTGACAGCGCTTTTTCTTCTCGCTTTAAGATGTCGTCTGACAAAGCCAAAGTTCATCCGCTCTTCGCCGTGCCGGAAACGGACGCCGCGCCCGAAGAGATGCCGGCGCCGGAGAGGCCGCCCGCATCCGGCGAGCCGAACGTGTGCCAGTTCTGCTTCGGGTCGGGGATGGAGGTCGTAGCAGGCAAGGGCGCGCGGCGCTGCCGCTGCCGCACGCAGCAGGGCCAATCAAAGTTGCTCGAAGCGGCACGCATCCCGCGCCGCTACAACGAGTGCTCGCTGCAAAACTACTACCCGGTGAAAGGCAACGGCACGCAACTTCGCGCCTTCAACTACGCCTTCCGGCTAGTGCGCGAGTACCCGGCCGTTGATCGTGGCCTGCTCCTGATGGGAACCTGCGGTGTCGGCAAGACGCACCTCTCGGTGGCCATCATGCGCGGCTTAGTCGAGAAGGGAATCCCATGTCTCTTCTACGAATTCGGCACGCTCCTCAAAGAGATACAGAACTCCTACAATCCTGTGTCGCAGACCTCGGAGTTGAAAGTGCTTGCGCCGGTGTTTGAAGCTGAAGTTTTGGTGCTTGATGAGCTGGGGGCGTCGAAGCCGACCGACTGGGTTAGAGATACGATGATGCAGATCATCAACACGCGCTACAACGACAGGAAGCTCACCATTTTTACGACGAATTACTTGGACGGACGCAGGACCGAGAGGGACGAGACCTTGGAGGACCGCATCGGCGTGCGCCTTCGCTCAAGGCTCTTCGAGATGTGCAAGACCGTGCAGATCGAGGGCGAAGATTACCGCAAGAAATTCGACGCGCAGCAGCCTTAAGCTTTCGTAACCTTATAAGACTTAAGATAAGAGGCAGGAGGGAGACTGGGGAAAGTCTTCTTCCTGCCTCTTATCTTTTTAAGCTGTGGTGGAAGCTTATTTATCGCTGATGAAGACGACGTGCTCGGGCCTTTGCGTCATCTTCACTTTGTTGCCCTGGACTTTGATGAAAGTATCGTAGCCCGTGTTGTTGGTGAAAGTCGGGGAGTCCGGGTTGATGTCCTGCACGCGCTCATTCATGGCTGCGAGCCAGTCCTTGAAGTCACCTAGCCCGCCGCTCGTCTGGGCCAGGTAATCCGTCAGGCGGCGAAACAGTTTGGGGAAGACTACGCCGTCCGCTTCGAGCTTGGCCTGGCTGGTGGCCGTCACACCGCTCATCGTCAGGTCCTCATTCCAGATGCCGAAGTTACTCTGGCGAGCGCTCTCCACTGCTTGTATCAGCGCCTCGCGCAAATCAATAAACAGCGTGTCGTAAAAGAGCGGGTAAGCGAAGCCGTTCTCCACCAGCTTGTAATTGAGGCTGCGCCGGAATCTGGGAACCTTGAGAACGACTTGCGCGCCGTCATTCTCTGGCGCTTCGCCTGCGAAGACGAAAGAGACTGGCCGGCCGTGAACTTCCAGGCTGCGAGAGAGGATGTAGCCCGGAGTCGCATCACGGTCAACTGGAGGCTTGACGCGCAGGTTGCGCGGCGGCGCGTAAGGCACAGGGTTCAAATCCAGCTCTCCGGTCAGAAAATCGCGCGCCGCATCGCCGAGCGGGCGCGGCTGGTGCGTCTCGTGACCGCCGTGCGACGGGCTGTAGTGCAGCTCCAGCGCGTCTATGCCCTCGAAGCGAAGCATGACGGAGCCTATGTTCGTTAGGCGGTAGGGCTTGTCCAGTTGCGTCAGCTCGTCCAGCAGCGAAGAGTCGTCGGGTCTGAAGTGAATCGAGTCCCCGTCGGGCTCGAAGCCGGTCTCTGCGCCGTTCTGTGTTTCGTTGACCAGACGGAATGTTCCTTTGATCAGTGTGAAGGGCATGGGGGTTATCCTTTCCGTGTGAGTTTGCAGTTGTTGCAGCTTGCGAGGCTGAAGCGGGCGCGCTGCTTGGTTGACGTTGATGCTTTCAGAAGACGTGAGAAACGTCTTTACTCTGATTTGATAATCTCCGGCATCCGGCTCAAATCAATCTTCGCCGGATTGATCTGCTGCGGGAAAAACGACTTGTCCATCAACTCCGACATGGGCGTCCGCACCTTCAGGAAGCCGAGGCTGATGCCCATGTCCAGAATCTTCTCCATCTCCTCGTCCGTCGGATTCAGGTTGCGGTAGGTGACTCTATCGGCGGGCTGCGTCAGGACGTAGCGCAGCAGCTTCTCGTCCTGGCGAAAGTATGGCGAGACGAGTTTGGCCGCGTCCTCGCGGTTTCTTTCCGTCCATTCGCCGGACTCGCTGATGCCGCGCACCAGGTCACGCACCACTTCCGGATGCTCGCGAATCAAATCCTCGTGGACGACCAGCGCACAGGAGATATAGTTGGGCCAGATGTCTTTAGCGTAGTAGAGGACGCGCCCGTAGCCCTCCATCTCGGCCTTGCCGCAGTAGGGCTCGGCGACGATGAAGCCTTCAATCGAGTTGGTCGCCAGGGCCGCGGGCATGTCCGGCGGAGCCATCGAGACGAACTTGATCTCGTCGGGCGCGACTCCCTGGTCGCGCATCATCTTATTGACGAAGAAATTTTCGTTGCTGAAAGGATTGGGGATGGCTATGGTCTTACCGCGCAGGTCGCGCAGGTCTTTAGCGGTGCTCTCCTTGCGGACCACTAGCTGCGAGCCGTCGCGGTGGCCTAGGCAGGCGATTTTGACTGGCACGCCCTGCTCGCGCATCTTCATCGCCAGCGGCACGGTCAGGAAAGCTGCCGTCAGTCGCTTGGCCTTCAGCGCCTCGACCATCGTCGGAAACTCCGAGAATCTCAGCGCGTCAAAGCGCGTCCCCGTCGTAGTGGTCTTCGAGGCGTAGTCGGTGACGGGGCAGGTCAGGTGGCAGGTAACGGGGACGAAGGCGACGGTGAGCGCCTGCTGCTGCCCGCCGTCCGGCCCCTGGTGGTAAGTCTCCTGCTCGTGGCTGCGCGGCTTATTGAGCGAGCGGTAGCGCAGGAACGCAATCAGCCCGAACCCGATGACGACCGCCGCCAATATCAGGATAGCTTTTTTCGAGCGAAACATTAATTCTCTCCGACCACCCATAATAAAGAGTGCGTAATCCTAACCCCGGTCCGGCCCGCCCGGCAAGGAGCATCATTCGTGCTTCTGTTAGGGCGTTATGTATAATGCCTCTGATCCAAAATTAGCGACACTGTTACCCAAAGACTGCGAGAGATGCCCAAACGCACGGACATACGCAAAATTCTGATTATCGGCTCCGGCCCCATCGTCATCGGGCAGGCGTGCGAGTTCGATTACTCGGGCACGCAGGCCTGTCGCGCCTTGAAGCAGGAGGGCTACGAGATCGTGCTGGTCAATTCCAACCCGGCGACGATCATGACCGACCCCGAGACAGCCCATAAAACCTACATCGAGCCGCTCACGGTCGAAGCCGTCACCGCCATCATCAGGCGAGAAAGGCCGGACGCACTTTTGCCGACCGTTGGCGGGCAGACAGCCCTCAATCTTGCCATCTCGCTGGCCGACGCAGGCGTGCTCGAAGAGTACGAGGTCGAGATGATCGGGGCCAAGCGCGAGGCCATCAAGGTGGCCGAAGACAGGGAACTCTTCAAGCGTGCGATGGAAGAGGTGGGCCTGCCCATGCCGCGCGGCGGCTTCGCGCACTCCTGGGCCGAAGCTGAGCAGATTGTCGAAGAGACCGGATACCCCGCCATCATCCGGCCCAGTTTCACGCTCGGCGGGACGGGCGGCGGCACGGCCTTCAACCCGGAAGAGTTCGAGGAGATCGTCCGCGCCGGTTTAGCGGCGTCGCCGATCAGCCAGGTCTTGATCGAAGAATCGATCCTCGGCTGGAAAGAATTTGAGCTGGAAGTAATGCGCGACCTGGCCGACAACGT
>DATEMM010000138.1:0-11560 GCA_035275605.1 Pyrinomonadaceae bacterium | reverse complement strand
GGGACCGCAGAAAGCTCCTTCGCCCCGCCACCAACAGAACAAACCCGCCCCCTATGGTTGCGGCCGACGCCAGCCATGCGCCTACAAATGGAGCGACCGTCCCGGCACGCGCCAACTGTTCGCCCGCCAGCATGATCAAGTAGTAAGCGAGCATGGCCAGGATAGATAACAAGACCCCTATGCCTCTGCCGCCTTTTCTCACGCGTATGCCGAGCGCCGCTCCCAGGAAAGCAAACAGCAGTGGCGAGATGGAAAGGGCTAGCCGTTTATGCAGCAGCGTGGCAGCCTCACGGCCCTCTACCCCTGTCGCAGTGGACACATACGCGCTCAGGGCGCTCCAGCCCATTTCGTTCGGTTTCGGCTCGGCCTCTTCCTGGCGCAGGCTGTCCAGCCACTTCTTTCGCCCGGTTTCGAGCACTAGGCGCCACTGCTCCAGCCTCTCCGTCGCGTAAGTTCCCTGCCCCCAGGCTTCTGTCGCGGGCAGAGTGTTCAGCACGACGTCGCTTAAGACCAGCTCCGACTGTTCGCCGGCGGAATCTATACGACCCGAGCGGGCCGTCACTATTCTGACTGACCCGTCCTTCGTCTGCGTGTGCAGAAAAACCCTTCCCCAACGGCCACGCACCTGATCACCGTCGCGCACGTAGATGACATAGACAGGGGTGTCCTTAAGGCGGTCGTCTCTTGCGCCGATTACGCTAAACGATCTGGGCTCCACAGGTGAGTCCAGCTTATACAGGGCCGCGCGGGCGCTGACGCGTCGAAGCGAGCGCGCAGACTCCGGGGCCAGCTCCAGATTGACGTAGAAAGAGGCGACTGCCAAAAGTGCGCCGAGCACCAGAAGCGGCCAGAGCATCTGCCATGTCCCGACCCCTGCGGAGCGCATAGCGACCAGTTCGCTGTCGCTTCCCATACGGCTGAACCCGATCAGAATCCCTGTGAGCAGCGCCATCGGCAGCGTGAAGACCAGGACGTTTGGCAGCAGAGACAGAGCCAGGTCCAGCACTATTCCCGGCGGGACGCTGATGCCCATCAGAAAGTCGCCGAAGCGGCCTGCCTGCTGCGCAAACAGGATCGCCGTCAAAAGAAGTAAGGCCAGAAAAAGGTACGGCAGGACGGCCGCCACGATGTACCTCTCTATTAACCTGCTGTCTGTGCGCATTTTGCTTCTGAAGTTCGAGTTAGGTCAGGACGGCCTGGCTGCGCGGCTGCCGCTCCAGCACGCGCCCAATCAAATCCTGCGAAAGCTCCGCCAATTCGGTCATGGCCCCTGCGCCTGTCTCCCTGGCGTAGGCCGCGAACTCCGTTGGCGCTAGCTTCTGTGCGGAGCGTAATTGCCCATGGGCCTCCCTGGAGAACTCTCTCCCAAGGCGATGACTGCACTGAGAGCATCTGGCCCTGAATTCCGCATTGAGAAAGGCCGCCGGAGAATCTTCGCCCAGTTTGCGCCCGCAATCTGCGCAGGTACGCAAATCCGGCAGGAAGCCTGCGAGTTTGAGCATCCAAACCTCGAAGTACCTGAGCAGGGCCGGCAGGTCCTCTTGGTTACTTGAGAGCGCCTCGACGACCGCTTTGACCATTCGGAAGAGCTTCTCATTAGGCTCGTGCGGGGGGGCGAATTCCATCACCAACTCGCTCATGTAGGCCAGGGCCGCGACCACTTCGGCGCTTTGAGCCAGGCTAAAAAAGGAGCGTATGATCTCTGCCTGCCTGAGCGAGACCAGTTCGCGCCCCTCCTTTTCATAATAGGTCAGGTCGATAATGGTGAAAGGCTCCAGCCCAGCCCCGAACCTGCTTTTCAGCCGCCTGGCTCCGCGCGCCACAGTCCTTACGATCCCTGCGTGGCGTGTCAGGCAGACAACTATCTTGTCCGCCTCCGCCAGATTGTAGGAACGCAGCACGATTCCCTCTGTCTCTGTTAATCCCATTTTGAAGAGTAGGCTTAGAGTTGTATTAAAGTTGTTATCGGACTCGAGGAGGGTCTGTCCCGTCAAAAAGGCAGGAAGTATAAGAGCCACGCCAGGGCCAGGCCGATTCCCATGAACTCCGCGAAAACCTTCAGCCCGTACAGCACGCGGTCGCGTAGAGTTTCCCTGGCCACCACCCCGAAGACCAGCGCCACAATGCCCGCGAACAACATCATTACCAGTAAGTGTGTCAAGACTTCCTCCCCGCCGCTATGTCAAAAGCGTCCAGCATCGCCAGGTAATTCAAGAGGCCTGCTACCAGTAAAAAGGTGTTGCCGTACTCAAAGGTGGCGCGCCGCGCGTACTCCGCCGCGTCCGAAAACCCTGTGTTGCCGGCCCAGCACAATAGATACAGGATGCCCGAGCCCAGGTTGGCTATCATCGGCGGCAACTGCAACAGAGCCGAGCTGCCTTCGCCCCCGCCGCTCAGTCCGAAGAGGTGCCCTCCGAAAAGTAGGCCGATCAGAAACATTCCCACGACGGCCGACGCCACCACCAATCCCCTCACCCATCTTCCCTGAAAAAAATGGCCCGCACCCGGCACTGCCCACGCCAGGAGGCCCATCAACCAGGCATTCGCGGGCGTCTTCGCCTGCGCCTCCGCCACACCTCTGCTCTCCTTAAAAGCCAACGCTGCTCCCCCTCAACTAAAATTTTTCAACCCCTGCCAGTATAGCCCTCGCGCGTAGCCACCTCATAGTCCCCCTGCAAGACCAGCACACGAACGCGCCTGTACTCTCCTGCCGACGCCCTGGGCTTAGGCTGATAGGTGATTATATACTGCGTGCGCAGCTCCTCCGCGATTGCCTGGTACGCAGGTGCCAGGTCCTCGTCCCTTATAGGCAGGAAAATCCTGCCACCTGTTCGCTCCGCCAGGCCCTCCAAAAGCTTTTCCGAATTATCAATCTGAGCCAGGTAGTAGGCCACCTGCCGCTGGTCATAGCCCCCAAGCATCTTACGCAGCTTCGTCGTCCCAGTCTTTTCCAGCAATTGCGCACGTAAATTCGCCGTCAAACTCACCACGTAAACGCTCGCGTCCACACGTCGCACAGCGTTCAAAGCGTCCGCGTAGCTCGCACGCTGTCGCTCTGCCGTATCCAGCCCGTCCGTCAGGAGTATGACTATGCGCCGCCCCTCCACCTTACTCAACTGCTCATGCGCGGCCAGGTACAGGCCGTCGTAAAAGGTCGTGCGCTGCCCCGGATGGTACCGCCAGTCCAGGGACTTCTCCAGTTGAGGCAGATTTTCAGCCTGCGTCCAATCCTGTAGCAGCTCCACGCGGTCCGAGAACTGTACGACAGAGACTTTATCCTCCTTGAGCAGCCCCTGCATGAAACGCTTGGCAGCCTCGCGTATAAAGCGCATCTGGCTGAAAACGCTGCTGGAGGCGTCCAGCAACAACACTATGTTGGCCGGAACCCTGCGCCGGTTGAAGCTTGTGATCTCCTGGCGCACCCCGTTTTCGAAGATTACGAACCGCTCCTGCTCCAGCCCGCCTACCGGCGCGCCCGCCTCGTCCCGCACAGAAACAGGCAACAAAACCTCCTCCGTCCGTATGCGCAAAACGTCGTCCTGCCCGGATGAATCCTGCGAGGGCTGCTCTGCCTCCTGAACTTTTCGACCGCTCTGCCCCCACACGCTCAAACATACTTGCGCCAGCAGGCATAAGGCCAGAAAGAACGTCCAGCCCCTACGCATTCTCAACTCCCTTCTGCTCCACATCTTCTTAAATCAATCTACAATAGACGTTATCGGACGCCGTGCGGCCTCGACGCCGCTCCAGCTACAAGCTTTTGTAATATCCGCCCTCGGCGCAAGGCCTGCACAGGAGCCTCCCGTCAGCGCCCTCTACCTCTCGCCCGTCGTTCACGCCCTCACCGCACCCCTGGCATTTGATGCGTGCGCGCGGGCGACCCGGAGCGTCCAGCTCGCCATATTCGACCGCCACGCGCTCGACCTTGAACAACTCCTCGTCCGCGGCCTCCCTGTAAGCCCTGAACTGCCGCTCCTTCTTGCTCTCGATCTCCGGATAACGCGCGTCCGCCAGGGCTCTTGATTCCTCCAGAGCCAACACGCGCACAGCTTCCCCCGTCTCCGTATTCAAAAACGTCGCGGCCACCTTCCCGTAATCGAAAAATTTCAGGCTGCGCTTGCCCAGCCGCACTCCCGTCACGGCCCCCACTGCGTCCGCCATGCAGCGGTCTATCTCTACCCAGACGATCAATTTTTTGCGGTCGGCCGCGCGCGGGTCATTGACGCCTATCAGCCCGCAGCCTAGCAAAGCCATCCGCACGCCCAGCAACTGCCCCGCGCACAAGTGACCGTGCAAGCGCCCGCACTCTTCCAGCAACTCGTCCAGCGTCTGACTCAAGCACCGCCCCCCGCTCTCAAAAATTTCAGTACAACAGGAACTTCTCTCGCGCCAGCTTGAACCGCTCCAGCTCCACTGCCCAGGACTCCTCTATTTTCTCAAGCGAATCCCCGCGCTCGATTGCCTCGCGCAGCTTGTCCGTCCCGGCGATCACGTCAAAGGGATTCTTGTCGTAGACGTACTCGTAAGGCGGCTCCTTCCAGCGAAAATGCTCCGTGTAGATATCGTAAGCCACCTTAACGGTCGCCACCCCTGTGATGACCGGCTCGAATTCCGCGCGATTCGTGACGTGTACCTGGACCCCGCCGCACGTCACCCCGCCGTGCTTTTGAAAAGTCGGCTGAAAGCCGCAGCTACGAAAATGCACGCCGGGGAGCCCTAACCCGGTCAATTCGCGCGCATACCTCTCAGCCTCTATGTAGGGCGCGCCGATTAACTCGAAGGGCCGTGTCGTTCCCCTTCCCTCGGACATCTGCGTCCCTTCCAGGTGGACTGTGCCAGGGAAAACCGTCGCCGAATCCACCGTGGGCATGTTCGGCGAAGGCAAGACCCAGGGGGCGTCCGTCTCGTCCATCCACTGCTCGCGCGACCACCCCTCCATCAGGACAGTCTCCAGCTCGCACTCTATCCCGAAGTGGTCCCTGAACATGTGTGCCAGCTCGCAGACGGTCATCCCGTGCCGCGTCGCCATCGGGAACTGTCCGACGAAAGAGGCGAACTCCCATTCGAGCACCGTCCCGGCCACGCCGACGCCGTTAATCGGATTCGGTCGATCGCAGACGATCACTCGCTTCCCGTACTTTTTAGCAGCCCGCATGCAGTTGGCCAGCGTATAGACGAAGGTGTATATGCGGCAGCCCACGTCCTGCATGTCGAAGACCAGCGCGTCCACATCTTTCAGCATCTCCTCCGTCGGCTCGCGCGTCTCCGAATAGAGCGAATAAATCGGAATCCCCGTCGTGCGATCCAACGCGTGCGCAGTCTCCACCATGTTGTCCTGCACGTCTCCGCGTATCCCGTGCTGAGGCCCGAACAGCGCCGTCAGCTTTACGTCCGCGTGCTCGTGAAAGAGATCGGCCGCGTGATTCAATGCGTGGTCCACGGACGCCTGGTTACAGATGAGCCCGACGCGCGCCCCGCGCAACAATTCGCTTCGCTCGCCGAGCAGTTTTTCCAACCCCAGCACGGTTCTCACCCCTAAACCCTTTCGCCCGGCACCCTCCGCCGTTCCCGCATACGCAAGGCTCATCCTTAATCTCCTTATAATTTTATCAGCCGCACAGGACCGACCCGCCGTTGATGTTCAAAATTTCCCCAGTAATGTGCCTGGCCCACTCCGTGCATAGAAAAACTATTGGGCGCGCTACGTCGTCGGCAGTCGCCACGCGGCCCAGTGGAATCGTTCGCTCAATCGCTTCTCTATAGCCTCTGTCCGCGAAGACTTCCGTGTTCATCTCCGTGTCCACCCAGCCGGGCGCGACGCAGTTGACGTTGATGCCGTGCGCCGCCAGCTCCGTCGCTAAGGACTTGGTGAAAGAGATCTGCCCGCCTTTGGACGCCGCGTAGTTCGAGACGTTTGCCTCGCCGCGCTGCCCCGCGGTCGAGCTGACGATGACGATACGCCCGCCATTCAGATTTTTCATAGCTGGCACAGCAGCCCTGCAAATCGTCCAGGTCCCTTTGAGATTTATCTCGATCACCCTGTCCCAGAGTTCCTCGGATATTTCTTCGACCGGAGCCCCTTCCCAGATACCTGCGTTGCAAACCAGTATGTCCAGCCGCCCGAACTCTTCTAGCGTGCGACGCACCAGATGCTCCGCCTCGCCGAGAGAGCCTACGTTCGCCTGTACCGCCAGGGCTTTCACCTCAAAACCTTCAGCCTCGCGCACAGTCTCGGCCGCGGCCTGCTCGTCGCGCAGGTAATTGACCACCACGTCAGCCCCAAGCTCAGCCAAACGCAGAATTGTCGCCCGCCCAATCCCGCGCGACCCTCCCGTCACCAGGGCCACACGCCCACGCAAACTCAATCCTTCAGCATCCATAAACTGCCTTCCTAACCCTCTCTTCTAACTCTATAGATTCCAATAGGGAGACGTTATCGGACTCGGCGGTGCTATTACTGCTGATAGTTGACCTCGCGCGCGCCAGCGTTTCGGCCGGAGTGGCCGAAGGCTCGCGCAGCCTCTACGAATCTGCCGAAGAGTGAGCGCGAGAAGTCGTCTTCCGTCCAGGCGATCTCCGGGTGCCACTGCACGGCCATCACGAAGCGGTCGCTGCGCGGGTCTTCTACGGCCTCTACCAGCCCGTCCGAAGTCCAGGCAGTCGCCACCAATTCCCTGCCCAGCGTCTCAATGGCCTGATGGTGATGACTGTTAACTAAGGCCCCATCGCTTCCTGCCAACTGCGCGACCTGGCTTCCTTCCAGAAGTCTTACGCGATGCGAGCGCCTGTCGCGCGGGGCGCCCTGCTGGTGCTTGATCGCTTGCGGCATCTCGGAGGCTATGTCCTGTATGAGCGTCCCGCCGCGCGAAACGTTCAGCGACTGCATCCCGAAACAGATGCCAAACAGCGGCATCCCGCGCCGCTCCGCTTCCTCCAGCACGAGCAGGTCCGTCTCGTCCTTCAAAGGATGCACGCTGCCAAGCCTCTGGTGCGGCTCGCGCCCGTAGCGCAAAGGGTCAACGTCCGAATCGCTCCCTGGCAGCAGGATGCCGTCGAGCGCGTCCATGACCGTCTTTATATATTCTCTATCAGGGATCAGGCTGATGTGCAGTGGCGCTCCGCCCATAGCCTCCACTGCCTCGCTGTAGTAACGCGCCAGATAGAAGCGATCCGTCTCCAGCTCCAGGCGCATCGTAATCCCTATGCGCGGCCTCGCATCTGTCATCCCAAACCGCCTTTCGTCCACACCGGCACAAAAATCTTTCTTCGAACCCTAACGCTTTTCGAGCCCACTATCATAACTCAGGAATACGCACATTGCCCGCCCCTGCGCTCAAACTTTCGCGTGTGGGCATCTTCGGTCGTTAATGATGAAAGCGCCGCTTGACTTCCCTTCGCGCGTCTTCCTATAGTGCAGCTTTACAGCTATGAACAAGAAATCTACAAAGGTGCGCAGCACAACCGTCCTTCACGTGCGCCGCGACGGGCACGTTGCGCTCGCTGGCGACGGCCAGGTCACCCTGGGCGAGACCGTCATGAAGTCCGGCGCGCGAAAGGTGCGCCGTCTCTACAACGACCGCATCCTGGCAGGCTTCGCAGGGGCCACCGCCGACGCCTTTTCGCTTTTGTCGCGCTTCGAGGGAAAGCTTGAGCAGTACCACGGCAACCTGGAGCGCGCCGCCATAGAACTCAGCAAGGACTGGCGCACGGACAAAATCCTGCGCAACCTGGAGGCCCTGCTCATCGTCGCCGACGAAAAGAGCTCTTTTCTGCTCTCCGGTAACGGCGACGTGATCGCGCCTGACGACGGCGTGCTAGCCATCGGCTCCGGCGGCTCATTCGCCCTCGCGGCCGCGCGTGCCCTGGTCGAGCACACGGAGCTGTCAGCCCGCGATATAGCCGTCAACGCCCTGCGCATCGCCGGAGAAATCTGTATCTACTCGAACACTAATATCATCGTCGAGGAACTATGAAGAGCAGTGGTCAGTGGCCAGTGGTCAGTGGCCAGCAAAGACTGGCTTTTAACTGATCACCGACCACCGACCACTGACCACTGAAACAAATGGTTATCTACCTTTCAGGCGATACCGAAGAAGACGTCAAGCTGGACGAGATGACTCCGCGTCAGATCGTCTCCGAACTGGATAAGCACGTGGTCGGTCAGCGCAACGCCAAACGCGCCGTCGCCATCGCCCTCAGAAATCGCGTCCGCCGCCAAAAGCTTCCGCCCGAAATGGCCGTCGATGTGATGCCCAAAAACATCATCATGATCGGCTCCACCGGCGTCGGCAAGACCGAGATCGCACGCCGCCTGGCGCGCATGTCCAACTCTCCCTTTCTCAAGGTCGAGGCCTCCAAGTTTACTGAAGTCGGCTACGTCGGGCGCGATGTCGAGAGCATGATACGCGACCTGACGGAAATCGCCGTCGAAATGACGCGCGAAGAGAAGATTGAAGAGATCGCAGACAAAGCCGAACTCAACGTCGAAGAGCGCATCCTGGACCTTCTCCTTCCGCCCCCTAAATCCTCGCTCTCCTCCTCCAACTATTTCGACTTCGACGAGGCGGAGGCCGAGGAGGAAAAGAGCACCGCGGCCGTCGAGACGACCGACAAGGACGACAATTTCCAAAGGACGCGCGAGAAGCTGCGCGCCCAGCTACGCTCCGGGAAACTGGACAACCGTTTGATCGAGATAGAGGTCCGCGAGAAGAGTTTCCCGACCATAGAGCTGGCCGGCCCGCAGGGCATAGAAGAGATGGGCATCAACATGAAGGACATGCTCGGCAATCTCTTCCAGGGCCGCACCAAGCGGCGCAAGATGCGCGTTGACGAGGCCATGGAGTACCTGATGCAGGAGGAGGAAGAGCGGCTGATTGACATGGACACTGTCGCACGCGCCGCGCTTGAGCGCGTCGAGTCCTCCGGCATAATCTTCCTGGACGAGATAGACAAAATCGCCGGCCGCGAATCCGGCACCGGGCCGGACGTTTCGCGCGAAGGCGTGCAGCGCGACATTCTCCCGATTGTCGAGGGCACGACCGTCAACACTCGCTACGGGATGGTCCGAACCGACCACATTCTTTTCATAGCCGCGGGGGCTTTTCACGTCTCCAAGCCTTCCGACCTGATTCCGGAATTGCAGGGCCGCTTTCCCATTCGCGTCGAGCTGGAATCGCTGACGATTGAAGACTTGAAGCGAATCCTGACCGAGCCCAAGACAGCGCTCATCAAACAGTACCGCGCCCTCATGGAAACAGAAGGCGTCGAGCTGGACTTTACGGAGGACGCCATCGAGACGATTGCCAACTTTGCCGCGCGCGTCAACGAGCAGACGGAAAACATTGGGGCGCGACGCCTGCACACGATCATGGAGAAACTGCTCGACGAAATCAGCTTCGAGGGGCCTGACCTGGAGCCTAAACAGCAGCACATTGACGCCGCTTACGTCACGCGCATGCTCTCCGAAACGGTCAAGGATCAAGACCTCAGCCGGTACATTCTGTGACTGCGCCACGCGGAAAAAATCCTGAGAAAACAGAGGCACGGGCAGGGGTGCGCTTATTCCTTCTTCTTCCCCGCGCCCAGACCATACGCCTTCTCTCTCTCCTGCTGCTGATCTTCGGCTTAAACAACGCCTGCGGGAAGCGTCGCCCGCCGCTCCCGCCCGTAGAGCGCATCCCGCAGCGCACGGAGCTGCTGTCGGGCGCTCAGCGCGGCAACCAGATCATCCTCAGTTGGCCTGCCCCGCGCCGTAACGCACCGGACGAGAGCGTGCAGAGCATACGCCGTATAGATGTCTACCGCCTGGCAGAGAATCCGTCCGCCCCCCTGCCCCTGACCGAAGATCAATTCTCGGCCCGCTCGACCCTCATAGGCTCGATTGACTACGAGACCATACGCACGGCCTCTGACACGCTCGTTTATGTGGACAGGCTTGAGCTGGCAGGACAGCCGACGCGCCTGCGCTACGCCGTGCGCTACGTCAACGCAGCGGGCCAGCGCGCTGCCTTCTCGAACTTCCTGCTGATAGAGCCGGCGGCAAAGATCGCAGAGCCCCCAGCCATCACCGGCAGCGAGCTCAGCGCGAGCGCCGTTACGCTCGCCTGGACCCCGCCCGCCACAAACATAGACGGCTCCACGCCCGTCAACCTGCTCGGTTACAACGTCTACCGGGTCGAGAAATCTCAGGCAGAGATTGCCCAGACGCCTATCAATTCCACGCTCGTGACGGGCACACGCTACAGCGATCAGACCTTCCGCTTCGGCGAAGAATATAATTACGTCGTGCGCTCTGTTTCACTGGGGGCTGGCGGCTCTCAGGTCGAGAGCCTCAATTCAAACGCCTACACGATTGCGCCGGTTGATACTTTCCCGCCCACTTCCCCTGGCAGGATTTCCATAGCGCCAGGGTCAGCCGGACGCCTGGCCATCTTCTTTCCTGCAAACCCGGAGCGCGATGTCGCTGGCTACTTTATCTACCGCTCCACGGACCCCTCTCTTCCCAAAGAGCGATGGACGAAAATTACGCCTAATCTGCTGACGCGCACGACTTTTCAGGATGAGGCTGTGGAATCTGGCAAGAGGTACTATTATTACGTAGTGGCCGTGGACGCTGCCGGCAATCAGAGTGAGCCCTCGGAGGTCGAATCGGAAACCGTTCCCTAGCTTATGAAACTCTGCCGCTTCATACATCAGGCCGTTTCTGAGCCACGCTACGGCATCATAGAGGATGAGCACGTCCGACCGCTCATCGACGCGGATGCTTTCGGCAGCCGTCCGCGCGCGCACGCCGACCGGATTCCAATCTCCGAAGTCCGGCTCCTGGCCCCAGTCAATCCCACCAAGATCGTCTGCGTCGGCCGAAATTATAGAGAGCACGCAGCGGAACTCGGCAACCAGATGCCCACGGAACCCCTGCTCTTCCTGAAGGCCCCATCGGCAATAATCGCTTCGGGCGAGGACATACTGCTGCCCTCCGCATCAGCTCAAGTAGAACATGAAGGTGAACTCGGGGTCGTTATCGGACGCTCGGCGTCGCGCCTTTCCGCCGAGCAGGATTCGTTGAGCTACGTGCTGGGCTACACCTGTGTTAATGACGTGACGGCGCGCGACCTGCAACGCAGGGACGTGCAGTTCACACGCGCCAAATCCTTCGACACCTTCTGCCCTGTCGGCCCCTTCATAGTCACAGATATTGACCCGGCGGACATTTACGTCGCCACGCGCGTCAACGGAGAAACCAGGCAGAGAGCGCGGACCTCCGCCATGTCCTTTTCCGTACCCTATCTACTGCGCTACATCTCCAACGTTATGACCTTGCTTCCGGGTGATCTGATCGCTACAGGAACGCCCGCTGGAGTCTCCCGTCTGAATCCGGGCGACGTGGTTGAAGTAGAAGTTGAGGGAATCGGGACGCTGCGAAACCCCGTGGCGACCAGGGAAGGGGCTTAACTTCCCTTACCTTTTCCTTCCGAAGACTTTTGAATCTCTCTCAGGGAGGTCTTAGATGAAATTCTTTATAGACACTGCGAATCTTGACGAAATACGCGAAGCCGCCGAA
>DATEMM010000137.1:0-3365 GCA_035275605.1 Pyrinomonadaceae bacterium | reverse complement strand
TAGGTGAACGCCGCCCCTGGAATAACGTCAGAAATGATTTCGACCCTGAAGGGGTCGCATACTCAAGGTTGAATATGCGACCCCTTCAGGGTCGAAATTCTTGTGTGCCATTCTCCAGGGGCGGCGCAAACTTCGTTTGCTCTGCCCCTGGCTATCATATTCGACCCCTTCGGGGTCATAGGCCAGCTCGCGTCCCTATCGCATTCTCAAAATCTATAATCAAGCTGACCCACTACGCTTTCCGCTCTCGGTTGACACCCCGCATCGCCTTTGATTATCTTTGCCGTGTCAGTAAATCTGATGAGCGGGAGTAGCTCAGTTGGTAGAGCATCAGCTTCCCAAGCTGAGGGTCGCGAGTTCGAGCCTCGTCTCCCGCTCCAATCCCTTCCTCGTATCGTAAAGAAACGCCAACTCGCTCGGGCGCGTATGCATTTAGCGCGTTTTTCTGCGATTTTCCTTTCGAATCGTCGCTTTTTCGCTGCCCTGATGCTGGCACATCTGTTGCGAACTATCTTATGCTCGGGCTTAAGCTCTAAATTATTTGCAGGAGGGAAATGAACGTGCGTATCAAGCTGATGGTTGGGGCAGCCTCGCTCTCTTTGGCTTTGATGACGGGCTGCGGCGGCAGCTCGAACAATGCCAACTCTAATTCAAACGCTAATGTCACCAATTCAAATACAACATCCAGCGTGGAGACGCCCGCCACGAACACAGAGTATGAGGCGACCACGACCGAGTCGAGCGGCGTGACGACCGAGACGCGCACCTACAGGGATAACCCGCGCATCTCCAGGGTGGTCATCACAACGCGCGACGGCAAGCGGACGGCTAAAGTTTACTCAGTCTCGGGTGAAGAGAAGGACATTCCCGCTAACGATGTGGAAGCCGTCCTGAACAAGAGCGGTGATGCCATCGCGACCGCCGCCGGGTTCACCGCGGATAAGGCTGAGGATGTCGGCGGCAAGGCCGTGGATGTCGGCAAGGCTGGCGTCGAGAAGGGCAAGGAGGTAGGTAAAGAGGTCGCTGACAAGGGCGAAGACGTAGTCCAGGGGGCCGGCAACCGCGCCAAGAAGGTCGGTGAGAAGACCGTCGAGGGCGCTAAGACCGTCGGCAACAAGACGGTTCAGGGAGCCAAGAAAGTCGGCGGCGCAGTTAAAGACGCCATCACGCCTTAACCGCTCTTAAAAAGTCTTAGACGATTGATGAAAGCAGGGCAGCCGTGTAATGCGGCTGCCCTTTTCTTTATGAAAGCCTCACCCGCAGGACACTGCGCGGTTGCGCTCTAGTGTTATACTAAAGGCCGACAATTTAGCCGCGTAACGGATGGGAGTTGGCGATGGTAGATAAAACTAGGTTCACCTTAATTTGCCCGTGCTGCGAGGCGACGCTGACGATTGACGCCCAGACCGGGGCCATCATCTCACACGAGGAGAAGGCGAAGCCCGCGGCCTCTTTCGACGAGATGCTCAAGGGGCTGGACAAGCAGAAGCAGATGCGCGAGCAGTTGTTCGAGCAGGAGCTGGGCTCGCTCAAAGACCGCGAGCGCCTGCTCGAAGAGAAGTTCCGCGAGGCCATGAAGCGCGCCGAGAAGGACAAGGACAAGCCTTTCATCAACCCGCTCGACGTTGACTGAAGCTTTAAGAGGGGCAGACCTGTCAGCTACATCGACTGCGCCGCCGGGAAAATTCCCGGAGCAACTAAATCTCACCCGCGACATTCAAAGCGCAAAGCTCTCCGCCCTGCATTTCCGAAATCACTCCGCGTGGGAGGACTTATGAACAGATTGAAAACGTCGCTCGGCCTGGTCTTGCTGCTCCTCTTATCCTGCACAGCGGGCGTGCGTGCCCAGTCGGACGAAGACGACGGGAACGACACACAGCGCGCGAGCGCAGAGGCTGCGAAACAACTGACGAGCCGCGATGCACTGGTTCGCCAGCAAGGGGCGGAGGAGTTGGCGCGATTGATTGCCACGGACCAGCGCAGGCTCCTGGAAGGCTATCGCCTTCAGGAGAAGAACGCGCGCGTTAAGCTGGCGCTCGACTGGGCGCTCTACCGCACGGGAAAGGCCCAGGCCCTCTTCACCATCGTTCAGGCTCTTGACTCCTCGCGTGCGGCCCAGGCCCTCTCCTACCTCTCCCAGCTCGAAACGCCGGACCCGCTCTATATCTTTCTTGAGCAAATGAACGGCAACATGCAGGTGAAGCTGCTGGAAGTCCTGGGCCGGATCGGGGACTCCGGTACTCTAGACAGGCTCAAACCTTTGACGGAGTCCTTCGACCCGAAAATCGCGGAGGCGGCGCGGCTGGCCTCCACGGAGATAGAGCAGCGCCTGGGCCAAACGCCCGCGGACACTACGACTCGCCCGCGACAGGTTGGCGGCGGCGAACAGCAGAGCACTCCGTAGAAACTTGAGGGCCGGATTGAAACGAAAAGTAGTATCCTAAACTAAAATCAGAAGCCCATCTAATCCGTCCGAAAGCCCCGAAGGGGCGTCATATAATAGCCTGGGGCAACGCCCCAGGTAACATGTCACCCATTGATAATAAGCCCTGAAAGGGCGGAATATGTATTGCGTCCTTTCAGGGCTTAACGTTGAATGCTGTGCCAGGTTCCTGGGGCGTTGCCCCAGGCTTCAATATTGCGCCCCGTTGGGGCTTTCCGGACAGCTTTCCTCAGATCATGTTATGTCAATCAATTTAGGACACGACCAAACGAAAGGCTGGCTGGAACTTTGTGCGCTATAATATCCTCACCACATGCACCCGAACCTGCGCTCATTCCTGGAACTGCTCGAACGCGAAAACGACCTCGTCCACATCGAAACGGAAGTTGATCCCTATTTAGAACTCGCTGAGGTTCATCGCCGCGTCATCGAGCGCGGCGGTCCGGCCCTGCTCTTCAACAAAGTTAAGGGCAGCCGCTATCCCGTAGTGACCAACCTCTTCGGCACCGAGCGTCGCATCGAGCGTGCCTTCGGGCCGAAGCCCGAGAAATTGGTGCGCGAGGTCGTGCAGACGGCCGAAGCCCTCCTGCCGCCCCGTCCAGCCAAACTCTGGCAGCACCGCGCGCTGGCTCTGGAAGCCCTGCGGCTCGGCACGCGCAACACCAGTCGCGCGCCCGTCACGCAGGTCATGGACAAGCCCGCACGACTTGACGAGTTGCCCGTTCTGACGACTTGGCAGGAGGACGGCGGGCCGTTCTTCACCCTGCCGCTCGTCTATACGGAGCACCCCGTCACGCGCAAGCACAATCTGGGCATGTACCGGATGCAGCGCTACGACGCGCGCACGACGGGCCTGCACTGGCAGATACACAAGGGCGGAGGCTTTCATTATCACGAGGCCGAGCGCGCCGACCGGAAGTTC
>DATEMM010000136.1:0-5322 GCA_035275605.1 Pyrinomonadaceae bacterium | reverse complement strand
AAGAACGGGGCCATCTAGTGCCCGCGCACGAAGGGGGAGCTTGACCGGGACATCGCAATGCTCAAGCGACCAAGTGAATCAACTTCGCAGGGCAACATCAGAGGGTTCTACACAGCGTCCGCCGCCCGCCACCGCTCGCTTCAATCTATTTGTAACTTAAAGGCAGTCCGGAGTCCGAAGTCCGGAGTCTGGAGTCGAAATGCATTAATTGTTTTTGACCAGTTGACTCCAGACTCCGAGACTCCAGACTCCAGACTTTCTTTCACCGGAGAATAGTCATCAGCAACGTACACGGGAACACACAAGGGTTAAAGCAGAACCAGTTGCGGCGCATCGAAAAGCTATACTCGCGGCGCATCTCGCCCCACCAGATCATCACGCCGGAATTCGCGCGGCAGATGACGGAGCTTTCCTTCGAGACCCGCCGCCAGATTGGCGCGCTGATTGACCGCAAGGGCTACGTCGAATACGTCGTGGTCGGCGACGCGCGCCGGATAGAGCTGCCCGACCTCAAGCGCACGCGCGTCGCTGCGGACCGTTTCCGCGGCCTGCGCTGCGTGCACACGCACCTGCGCGGCGAAGAGTTGACGCAGGACGATTTGACGGACCTGGCGCTGCTGAGGCTAGACCTGATGGTCTCGCTCGACGTGGACTCGCGAACGGGCCTCCCAGGCATGGTGCGCGCCGCACATCTTCTGCCGACGACCGCCGCCGAGTTGGACTCGAACGGCGCGACTCAGCCCTATGCCTTCCTCGAACCGCAGATTCCCTCGCAGCTAGACGTGGATTTCCTCTCGCTCATCAACTCGCTCGAAGAGGAGATGGCGCGCAACCGGCGCGCTGGCCGGCGCGCAGAGGCGCGCGACCGCACCATCCTGGTGGGCGTCACGACCGGCTCGATGTACGAGGCCGAGGAGTCCATGGCCGAGTTGCAGGAGTTGGCCACTTCGGCGGGCGTCGTCGTGCTCGACAGCGTCATTCAGCGTCGCCCCGCGATTGACCCACGGACGCTGCTTGGCCGCGGCAAGCTGGAAGAGATTCTGGTTCGTGCGCTCCAATTGGGAGCCGACCTTATAGTCTTCGACCGCGAGTTGCAGCCGGCCCAGGTGCGCTCACTCTCTGAGGCGACGGACCTCAAGGTGATCGACCGCTCGCAGCTCATCCTGGACATCTTCGCCCAGCGCGCGCAGTCGCGCGAAGGCAAGATTCAGGTTGAGCTGGCACAACTAAAATACCTTCTGCCCAGGCTGATCGCGGGGCAGGATTCCGCCTTCTCCAGGCTTGCGGGCGGCATCGGCGGGCGAGGCCCAGGCGAGACGAAGCTCGAAACCGACCGCCGCCGCGTGCGTGACCGCATCAACCGCCTGGAGAAAGAGATTACGAGTCTAGGCCTGAGACGGCAGGAGCGGCGCAAGGAGAGGATGCGGCGCGAGTTCCCCATCATCTCGATTGTCGGCTACACCAACGCAGGCAAGTCTACACTCCTGAACACGCTCACTTCGAGCTCCGTTCACGCGGAGAAGCGCATGTTCGCGACTCTCGACCCAACGTCGCGCCGCCTGCGTCTGCCGCGCGAGCAGGAGGTCATCATCAACGACACGGTTGGATTCATACGCGACCTGCCGCCGGACCTGCTCGCGGCTTTCCGGGCCACGCTCGAAGAGATCAGCGGGAGCAACCTGTTGATTCACCTCGTTGACGCCTCGAACCCGCGCTGGCAGCAACAGCTCGAATCGGTGGAAAGGATTCTGGCCGAACTGAACTTCAATCAGATTCCGCGCCTGACCGTCTTCAACAAGGCGGACCTGGTTGACAGTGAAGCGCTGGAAGCTATCATGCGTCAGGCGTCGCAGAGCGAGGCGCGCAACGTCGTAGCGGTTTCCGCGACCGAGCCCCAGAGCCTGCGCCCGATGCTCGAACAAGCGAGCGCGATTCTGGCACGCGACCTGATGGACGAGCCCGCGGGCGGACATTCTCAAATGGCGGAAGAGGTCGAATACGCCGCCGAAGACCTTTAAATGAGCAGTCGCCGACGACAACGTTTTATTTCCCCGCTGGAGAGGGCGCGCAACGCCGCGCTCGGCTTTGTCCTGCGCCCCTTGAGACGCTTCTCGCCTTCGACGCGCCTTTACATCATCTACGGGGTCTGCGTCATTATCACCACACTGCTTTTAGTCAACTCGTTTTCGCGCGGGGCCGTTGAGGGCTACCAGGAAGGTGACGTGATTCGCCGGACTGTGATCGCGCCCGCGGACCTGGCCGTGGTGGACTGGACCGAGACCGAGAAGCGCCGCGCCGCCGCTAAGGAGGCCGCGCGCCCCGTCTTCACTTTCGACCCGGCGCGGGCCGAGAGCGCCGCGCAGAGCTTTCGCGATGCTTGGACAGACTTGCAGAAGCAGGCCAACTCGTCCGGCAACAATAATGGCAGGAAAGAACTGAAGTGGGCGGGCGAGGGCGGTGGCGGAGGAATCGTTGCCGCAATCATGGCCCACGGTTTTGACGCGAGCGAGTTGGAACGACTGGTGCGTATCCTGCGCGAGGTGAGCGATGGCTACGTCTACGAAGACGGCGACGCGGAATACCTCAAGCAGGACATAGTGCTCATGGACAGGGCGAACGCGAGCGCTCAATCCATCCTGACCATGCCGCAGAGCCGCATGACGTCGCTCTCGGCCGCGCAGAGGAGCTTGCGCTTGCGCGTCTCGCAGTTGGCGGGGTGGACGACGGAACAGCAGGGGGCGCTGCTCGCGGCTATGTCGCCGCTGGTCAGGCCCAGCGTCTCCTACGACCCCGTGGCCACGCTGGCCGCCCGTGACGAGGCGTCGCGGAAGGTCGAAACCGCGCACATTCTGCTCAAGCGCAACCAGGTCGTCGCGCGTGAAGGCGACACGGTGACTGTGCCAGTGCTCGCGCAACTGGCGGCCGTGCGAGATTACACGCGCGCGGGGCGGCGCTGGTGGAACCAGCTTTTCGGGCTCCTCTTCCTGGTCGCGGCGCTCTACTGGCTAGCCTGGAAATTCATAGAGCACAGAACCACCGCCATCACACTCTCGCTCTCCCCCAGGAAGGCGTTCGCGCTGGTCGGCTCGGCGGTCATCGTGCAGACGATACTGGCCCGCGTCGGCTTCACGCTCGCCGAGAGCATCGTCACGCGCGGGGCGAGCGCGCCTCTGAACGACCCGACCATCTGGGACTTCGCGGTCCCTTTCGCCTCGGCCGCGCTGCTCGTAGCCCTGCTGGTTGATACGCAGCTTGGGCTGATTACGGCCTTGATGAGCGCGCTCTTCGCCGGGCTCCTCGCGCCGACGGGCGTGTTGATCTCGATCTACGCAGTCATCTCTTCGACGGCGGCGATTTACGGCATCGGGCGCTATCGCGAAAGGCAGTCCGTCACGGTGGCCGGACTTTTAATCAGCGTCGTCAACGCGCTGACGGCCGTTGCGCTCATAGCCTATGCGCAGCAGCCGCTGACGCTCAAAACCATTCTCTTCGCGATGGCCTGCGGCATTCTGGGCGGCCTTTTGACGACGATCTTTACGGCTGGCGGCCTGCCCATCAACGAATCCCTCTTCGGCATTCTGACGGACGTCAAACTGCTGGAGCTCTCGAACGCGGACTTGCCCGTCCTCGGGCAACTGGCCCTGCGCGCGCCAGGGACCAACCAGCACTCGCACGCCGTCGGCCAACTGGCCGAAGACGCTTGCCGGGCGGTCGGGGCCAATCCGCTGCTGGCGCGCATCGGCGCTCTCTATCACGACATAGGCAAGACGGCCGCGCCGGACATGTTCGTCGAGAACCAGCAGGGCAACAACCCGCACGACCGCTTGAAGCCGACACAGAGCGCGCGCATCATCACGAGCCACGTCACCTACGGGCTGAAGCTGGCCAAGGAGATAGGACTTCCCAAGCAGATTTCAGACTTCATCCCGCAGCACCACGGGACGCGCACGCTTCACTTCTTCCTGCGCAAGGCGCAGGCGCAGGCGGCCGAGGGCGAGGAGGTTGACGAGGCGGAGTTTCGCTATCCGGGGCCGAAGCCGCAGTTCAAGGAGTCTGCCATCATGATGATCGCGGACTCGTGCGAGGCGGCCGCGCGCTCGCTCTCGCACCCGAACCCGGAGAATATTCGAACCATCGTCAGCAAGATCGTGGACGCCATCATCAGCGACGGCCAGTTGGACGAGTGCAACCTCAGCCTGAAAGAGTTGACGACCATACGCGAGGCCGTCATCACCTCGCTGACGGCCATCTATCACGCGCGCATAGACTATCCAGGCTTCAACCCGCCCGCCCTGACAAGCGGGCTGACGCAACTGCCCAGCCCGGAGCTGGACACGGAAGAGCGCGGCGTGAGCTACAACAAGACTTCGGAGATTCCGATTAATAAAGCGGGCGAGGTCGAAGACGAGGCGATTTCGCGGAAGATTGCGAAGCGCTAGAACTCACCCCGGCTAGGATTAACGTCCATAAATGATTGAGACCCCGAAGGGGTCAGGATACATCAGGTACGGTGCGCTTCCGACTAGCCTAAACTCTTATCTGTTTCACCGCTTTAGCTTGATGACCAGTCCCCCGCCCTGATAGTCAATTGCAACCGTGTAGTCAACCAGGCCGCGAACGTCGTTATCCAGAAAATGATCAACGGCGAGCTTGACCCCGTCCTCGCCCTCCGCGTCGTCCACGAAAATGAATAAGGGGTTAGCCGTCAGCGCCAGTTTCAAATCCGCGTACTGGTTGTCGAAATCATGGCCGGCGTCAACCACCACGAAGTCGCCCTGGCGCGGCAACCTGTCCAGCCTCCTCAAATCGAGCTGAATCAGCTCGTAGTTCTTGAAGCCCCTCAATGCGAATAGCTTCTTCGCAATCTCCAACGGGTCCCAGATTTCCTGGCGCACGTGGTTAAAGTCTTTGCCGAAGCTGTCGAAGCCGACGTAAGAAGCACGAGGCGACGCGCTCAGGTAAGCGTCGGCGCTGGAGCCTGCGGACGTCCCCAGCTCAAGAATCCTTTTTGGCCGGATGGTCTTCGAGACGGCGTAGAACGAGCGGTACTTGTGCAGGAAGACTTCGCTGCGGTCCAGGTAATATTGCTGGTCGTATTGCGTGAAGACGCTGTAGACGGGGTGTGGCTCCCACTGGCAGTTTTGCAGGTTTTGCTCGAACCTGCTGCGAAACTCCTGCTCGTCCAGGGGCGAGAGGTCCGCCCCGCTGACCTTCTGCCAGAGACTTTTTACTGCCGAGACCACGCCAGTACTCCCGGAGCCGGCGAAAGCCGCCGGGCGGAAATTCTGTGGGCCGGCTCCCTCATCACGATTGAAACTTGTC
>DATEMM010000135.1:0-4861 GCA_035275605.1 Pyrinomonadaceae bacterium | reverse complement strand
CTCTTCCAGAGGTTTGCCGTTGACGAAGACTTTAACGGACTTCACGGTCGGGAACTGTTTCGCCGTCTCTTCGATCTGCTCAGTGATGCGCGGTACGTCGCAGATGCCTGCGACGTAGGGGCCTTCGCCCGTAATGTGAATGGTCGCAGCGCCGTCGGTGATCGAGACGCTTTTGAGTTTCAGTTTCTCTCCCCACCAGTAGTTCGACAATCCTTTGCTGTCTTCCTCGTGCTGAGTGCTGAGCAACTCCTCGATTGCCGCCTTGAGGGGCGCTTCCGTCGGCTTGATCTTGCGCGTGACGGCGATGAGGCTATCTTCGCAGCCGATCTTCTTGCCCTTCTTCCCGTTGTCGCCCACGGCCACCAGATAGATTTTGACCTCTTCGACCATCGCCGGCGGCGTAGGCGTGGTGGCGGCTGTCGTTGCGGCCGTGCCCGTGCCCGCCTGCGTCGCCGCTGGAGTCGAAGCCTGGGCGTTGGTCGTCTGAGTCTCCGTTTTCGTCTCCGACGTGGTATTGGAAGCGGGCGAGCAGGCCGTCGCGGCGAGCAGGGTTAAGAGAAGCAGGCAAGCAATCGAATAGAATCTTTTCAACATATCCTCCAGACTGACCAATCAAAATTTCCGACGATAAAAAAGCGCTTGTCTGGGAATATAGGGGTCCACTCTTGAATGAGTCAAACGTGAGCGCCCGGCGCATGCGCCGACGTCCAGCGCATTCAAAGTCGAACTCCAAAGCGCGTCCGAGCGTACAACCTAGCTCTGATAAGCGCTCGAAAACAGACTGTGCCGGGAAACCTCGCGCGTCCGACGTCTAAAATCCAAACGGAAAGGGTCATCACGCTCATGAAAAGCTTTCCCCTGCACCTGAAACTTCTGCTGCCAGCGCTCCTCCTCTTGTTCGCCTGCGCTCCACGGCAGGCGTTTGCGGCGACGCCTCCTCCAGGGGAGAAGCTGGAGAACGATGTGGCGACCGTCCCCGGAGCCGACGGTAAAACGGAGTACATCTTCACCGGCCTCTACTCGGCGCGCAGAAAGCCTTGAGGCGAGGGAATAGCCACAGAGGCACTTAAGACACGGAGAAAACTTAGGAAATTCAAATTTCAAATCCCAGATCTCAAATCGCAAATCTGAAATTTGAAATTATTGATTTGAACTTTTCTTCTCCGTGTCTTAAGTGTCTCTGTGGCTAATTACTCTCCTATCACGTCGCGCTGATTTGACACGCCCGCGGTCTTTAACTAAACTTCGCCTTCTTATTTGGTAGTCCTGCCTCGAAGCCTTCGGCGGATTTGCGAAGCCTCAGGCGCAAAAGGTCTCAGTGCGGTGCCAGGTAAGTTCCATTCGCGCGGTAAAAATCTCTCTCGCTACTGAAAAGTATGCTTCGCTCTGGCAGGCCAGGCTGTGCCAGAGCGCCGGAGTCTCACGTTGCCTTTTAACGTCCGTAACCTGACCTTGATGCCCCGACTTGTAGAGCATCAGCTTCTGAAAGGATAACTATGTCGAGTTCCCCTCTTCGCAGACGAATCTCTATTCGCACCTTGCGCCAATTTTTCGCACTCTTCGTCATCGCCGCTTTAGTTTATTCAATCACCCCGCTTCAGGGATTTATTCAAACCACCCCCAGCGTCGAAGCTGCTTCAACTGATCTCTTCTTCTCGGAATATATCGAGGGGAGCAGTAACAATAAGGCCCTGGAGATTTACAACGCCACGGGCGCGCCGATAAATCTTGGCACGAACGGTTATAACGTCCAGATGTTCTTCAACGGCAGCGCCACAGCCGGGCTGACCATCAATCTCGTCGGCACGGTCGCCAACGGCGACGTTTTCGTCCTCGCGCAGAGTGCAGCCAACGCAACCATCCTGGCACAGGCTGACCAGACGAACAACGCCGGGTGGTTCAACGGCGACGATGCCGTCGTGCTTCGCAAGGGAACGACGATTATTGATTCCATCGGGCAGGTGGGATTCGACCCCGGAACCGAATGGGGGACGGGCGTGAATTCGACGGCTGACAATACCATCCGCCGAAAGGCGAACGTTTGCGGCGGCGACACCAACGCCACCGATGTCTTTGACCCAACGACACAGTGGGACGGGTTCGCTACGGACGACGCCACCAATCTGGGCTCGCACCTGTCGAATTGCCTGGCCGAAACGGCACCCGCCGTCACGACGACCTCGCCCGCGAACGGCGACACGGACGTCTCTATCAGTTCCAACATCGTCATCAACTTTAACGAGCCGGTCAACGTGTCCGGCAACTGGTACACGATCTCCTGCACGAGCAGTAACCTGCACACGGCCAACGCCACGGCCAACGGGGCTGGGACAACTTTCACTCTCAACCCCGACACGGATTTTGCTTTCAACGAGACCTGCACGGTGACCGTCAAGGGCAACCAGGTCTCAGACCAGGACCTTAACGACCCGCCGGAGTTCATGACGGGTGATTACACCTGGAGCTTCCAGACGGGCGCGGACCCCTGCACCAGTCCGACCACCAGCATCTCGGCCGTTCAGGGCAGCGGCAACGCCAGCCCGATGACCGGCTCGACCAGGACCGTCAGGGGCACTGTCGTCGGCGACTTCCAGGGAGCGGCGAGCTTCAACGGCTTCTACCTGCAAGAACCCGTCGGCGACGGCGACCTGACGACTTCCGACGGCATCTTCATCTTCGCGCCCAGTAGCGCTGACGTGGCGGTCGGCGACGATGTGGTCGTGAAGGGCACGGTCACAGAGTTTAACGGCTTGACCGAGATCAACAGCTCGAACGTCACACGCTGCGGCGTGGGCAGTGCCATCGCGCCGACCGTGGTTGACCTGCCGGAGACGGTCGAAGGCGAGCTGGAGCGCTATGAAGGAATGCTGGTGACGATCCCTGAGACGCTGACCGTTTCGGAGGTCTTCAACCTGGGCCGCTTCGGCGAAGTCATGCTCTCTTCGGATGGACGCATGTTCCAGCCGACCAATTCCAATCCCCCGAACAGCCCCGGCGCTATCGCCGAGGCGAACGCGAACCTTCGTCGTAAGATTCTGCTCGACGACGGGCAGAGCCCTCAGAATCCGAATCCGATACCATATCTGGGCCCGGACAACACCTTGCGCGCCGGCGATACGGTCGATAACCTGACCGGCATCCTGGACTTCAGGTTCAGTGAGTACCGCATGCAGCCGACCGTCGCGCCAAGCTTCTCTTACGTGAATGCTCGCACGCCGGCCCCGTCGCCTGTGGGTGGGAACGTCAAGGTCGCGGGCCTCAACGTCCTGAACTATTTCAACGGTAACGGTTCCGGATTGGACGGGGCCGCCGGCGGCTTCCCGACCGCGCGCGGCGCTAACAATCTCACCGAATTTAACCGCCAGCGCGCAAAGATTATTGCGGCCATCACTGCCATTGACGCGGACGTTTTCGGCCTGAGCGAGGTGGAGAACGACGGCGGCGGGGCGACCAGCGCCATTCAGGATTTGGTCAACGGCCTCAACGCCGCGACAGCTCCGGGCACCTATGCCTTCCGCCTGGGCCTGACCCCCGGCACGGACCTGATTATGAACGCGATAATTTATAAGCCGTCGCGTGTCACTCCAATCGGGGCCGCGGTCAATGACGTTGACGGGGCCTGGGCGCAGGCTCGCAACCCGCTGGCACAGACTTTCTCGTATAACGCCAACGGTGAGAAATTCACCTTCATCATTAATCACTTCACCTCCAAAGGGTGTTCAGGCAGTGACACGGGCCTCGACGCCGACCAGGGAGACGGGCAGGGCTGCGACAACTTCACGCGGACGCAGCAGGCGCAGCGTCTGCTCACCTTCATCAGTGATCGTCAGGCGGCCGCCGGGGACCCGGATGTGCTGGTCATGGGCGACCTCAACGCCTACGGTAAAGAAGACCCGATTAACATTCTTACCGCCGGCGGACTCGAAAACCAGATCGAGCGGTTCATAGAGAATCCCTACTCTTACATCTTCGACGCGCAGTCCGGGTACTTAGACCACGCGCTCACGACTCCCAGCCTGAGCAATCAGGTCAGCGGCGTGACCGAATGGCACATCAACGCGGACGAGCCGCTGGTGCTCGACTACAACACGGAGTTCAAGACTCAGGACCTCTACGCGCCGACGCCGTATCGTGCCTCTGACCACGATCCTGTCGTCGTCGGACTCGACCTTAACGCGCCTGTGGAAATCCAGACGCTCACCGCATCGCCGAACCCTGCGACTGTGAATGGCGCTGTCAACTTCAGCGCCACCTTCACTGACGCGGATGCATCCGACACACACACGGCCACCTGGCAGTGGGGTGATTCGACGTCGTCCGCCGGGACGGTCAGCGGCAACTCCGTCAACGACAGCCACACCTACACAGCGGTCGGCACTTACACGGCCACGCTGACGGTCACGGACAGCCATAACAATACGGACATGGCGACCGTGCAGGTCGTAGTGGGCTACGGCGTCAACCCGCAGTACGACCAGACCAAGGCGCACAAGAGCGGGAGCACGATTCCCATCAAGCTCCAGCTCGTTGACGCCGCGGGTAACAACGTCTCCGGGCCGGGGCTGGTGGTTCACGTTACGGGCGTCACGCTCGGAGCCACGCCCGTTCCGGGAACGGACTATGACTCGGGCAATGCGAACCCCGGTAACAACTTCCGCTTCACGGGCGACGGTTACATCTTCAACCTGAGCACGAAGACTCTTAACCTCGGCCCAGGCGAGTACACGCTGCACTTCACAGTCACGGGCGACCCCGTGGAACACACTCTGAAGTTCATAGTGAGATAGCTCGCTTTGAAAGCGTAAGGTGATCGAACAACCGAGAGCAGGTTGAAGGGGCCAAGGCCCTTTCAGCCTGCCGA
>DATEMM010000134.1:0-7431 GCA_035275605.1 Pyrinomonadaceae bacterium | reverse complement strand
GTCTCTCAGCAGCGAATGTTGCCGACAGCGCCCCCCGTCTATCGACCGGAACAAAAGAGAGTCGCGCAGCCTAAGATGGCAGCGGCAGCACCGCCACACCTGACACCGAAGGCTCCCCCGGCCTCTCATTCGCACCCGAAGCAGGTGAACGCGCCACCCAGAGTACCCGTGCAAATGAAGTCGAACGGCGTCGTCCCGCGGGCGAATACGCCAAAGACGGTGAGGCCGCAAATTGCTAATGGCAGACCGGAATCCATCCAAAGATATTCCGTGCTGCCACCCCAGCGTGTGCTGACTGCAATGCCGGCGATGGTTGGGAAACGCGAACCGGACCTCCCTTATGCTGTCATCGCCGGTGCGGGGTTTCTAGCGCAGCAATCGCAACCCATCAGGTACGGCTACGATAAAGGTCACGACTTTCTTAGGGAACCCTCGATTGAGTGCCAGGAAGCCTTGGTCATCGGCTCTCCATTAGGGAAGTCGCTGCGTCTCTCTGACAACGGCAACATGGCAATAGAGGATACGGATCTACTCGGGCGTCAGCCCAAGGAGTTCTATGCCACGAGCTCTATCATCAGAGAGTCAAATCAAGCGCTTGAGCGTGTCGGCGCACATGTCAGCCTCGTCCAGGGTGCCCACGCGCTGACAATCGTGACCGCTCAGAGGCAGGTGATCGCGCTCTACACTGTGACACCACGCTTTACCAAACTCCCTCCGCAGAATTGTAATGCGATGGCGGGAATCGTCGGCGGGTGGGACCCCGCCTGGACGAACCTTAAGACCGGGCAGGGATTAAAGAAGGTCAACGAGATGCTCGGCTACACAGATATATACAACTCGTACAATCAATCAAAGACGGTAACAGAACTTCAGATGGAGGAGCTCCAGGACAAAATCGCATCGGCCTATGTAGTCAAATCCAATGACTCGCAATTAACGTCCAAAGCCCAAATCAATCAATACGCTTCCCCCGGTGTGGGCGAAGCCTTCATGATGGTGACGCTGGGCAAGAGCACTAAAATTGACGCAAAGACGAGTAAGGTTTTCGATTACGAGAGTCGTCAGGAGCGTCATCTCAAATGGCGCTACCATTTCGGCGGTGTTGTGGCAGTCAGCGGCGATGATCGCATAACGCTGGAAAACTACGCCCGAGGAGACGGCCGCGAAAATGACCCGGACCCGCGTTGGTACTTCCAGATGTACGGCGGGTCGAGCGGTCAGACGTTCTACGATTACAACAAGGCCACGGCAGGGTTTTCTAACCCGGTAGCAACTGTCGTGGGGAAGTAACGTAGAAGTTTCGTCTAGCCGATGACTTCAGCTAAACATCCCGTGCGAAGGCAGACCTTAAACGGCACATAAAGCCAGGAGCCAACAATCATGAATCAAAGGAAAGATGGACAATCGCCGGTAAACGTTGCTGACCGAATGAGTAGTAAAACGACGGGCGTGCAGCAGCCGTCCAAGCCTGGTAGTGCTCAGCAGAAGGCCACGATGACCGTCCAGATGAAGAAGCAGCCGTCCGCGCCTCCCGTGTACCGTCCTCAACCTGCGGCCAGGGTAGGGCAACCTAAAATGGCCCTCGCCGCACAGAGCCGGAATCCGCCGGTAGTAAACAGCATGCGCCTTCAACCGGACCTCAAAGGTCAGTCGGCCACGAATCCGGGAGCGCGACAGTCTCATCCGGGTGAGACATCAATCCAACTGAAGAGCGCGATTGTTTCCAGACCCTCCTCGCTCTCGAATCGAGGTGGAGTGATACAGCGCAAGTGCGGGGAGTGTGGCAGTGCGACGCATTCAAAGAAGAACTGTAATGCAACGGCTCAACAAAAGGCGGCTTATCTCTCCAGTCGAATGAGTCATGGCTTTCATGGAAAAGACAGGCCAAAGAAACACGTCAAGGCGGCCATAGCCAAGTCGGCGGAAGCGGTCGCAGCGACGGTGGGGAAAAAACCTTCAAAAGGTTAACAGCGACGGCGGATGAAAATTAAGGACAACTTGCCGAGACCGGCAACTAAATCTGTCTGACAGGCTTGAAGCGGGAGCGCAGGGCGTTTTTAAGTCTCAAAGCCTAAACCCTGGCCTGAAGCAAGCAGAGGCTGTGGAGGATTAGCAAACCATGAAGACAGGCACGGCCAAGCTACTGCAAACACACGACGCCAAACGGATGCGTGGGCAACAACCCGTCGCACGGCAAACGCGCGTGCCCGGCCCCGCTCAGCCGAAGATGGTGCAAGACAGGCTCTCTGCCATCCAACCGAAGTTGAATGCGGCGCGACTGGCAGCGCCTGCCGTCTATCGTCCTCAACCGACACCGAAAGTCTTACAGACAAAAAGCTCACCGGCTACAGGCCCGCAGACAGGTCAAGCGCCGCGCCGGCCCGTCGCACCTGCGGTCTACCGTCCGGAAGCAAAGAAGATTGTCCAGCCAAAGGCCATCGCGCAGCAGCGAAAGACACCCACAGCACCACCAGTCTATCGTCCGGAACAACAAAGAGTCGCACAGCCTAAGATGATACCAGCCGCGCAGACTGACGCGTTGCTAAAGACTCGCCCGAGCCGTCCACAGCCTTTTAGCGGCGCGGTTTCCGGAGCCGTTCAGAGGAATGCGGTCGCCTCCCCTGTGATGACGCGACCTGCGCAGACAAGAATGGGAAGCCCTTCCTCGGCTCCGAAATTGCACACGAATGCCGCTCTTCCCGCCCGCGGGCTTTCCCGCGTCATTCAACGAGACCCGGTGAAGGATTGGATTATTGATGTCAGAACGATTGCAAGCGCACATACGCAAATAGGTCCTGAAGCGGGATTCCCGCAGGAGTACGACCGCATCAACAGGGGGCCTTTTCGTCAGAAAGATCCATATGAAGTTCTACGCCGAGGGGAAATGGATCCGGTGAGTGTCGCGTTCGGCATGACCTTTAATGAAGAGACAGCCTTGTATAAGTATTCACAGGGAATGAAAGATGAAAGAAATTCCCCCGGCTATATGGAGAGAAGAGAGTGGGACGATTTGGCGAGCGCGGTCAACAAAATCCCCAGTATGGGACAACTGGGGAAAGTGGCGACGGTGTTCAGGGGCGATAGGAAGACCGATTTCACGGACTTCTTACGGGGCCGTATCGGTCAGCCGTGCTACATTCTGCACGGTGCTACAAGAACGGCCGCGGGCGTGGAGCACTTGGCCTCCGCGGCATTTACGGTAAATAGTCACGCACTGAGAGCGCCGGCCATCGTGCGCATCATTTGTGTTTCTGCCCGGTATATTCAGTATTGGGGGATGCACGGCGCATCCCTGGACGGGGGCGAGGTCTTGATCCCTTCGGGCACATTCACGTATTACGATGGAGAAGCTCCACACAAGGAGAAGTTCGGGTTCGACGATGAAGGCCCAATCATGAAAGACATATTCACCTTGGTCGAAGTCGAGCGTGACGACGTCAAAGACGAGCTACCTGTTTTCGACGATTTTAAGGGTAATCTGGTACGTCCCGCTATACGTAAAATCACTCACCATGTTCCGCGAGGAAAGCTCAAAGTCGATTAGAGTCCGCGCCTTCTTCGGACATACAAGCGGTCGGTTGGAAAGCATTACTGCCTGACATTATCTTAAAGAGAAGAACGGCCCGACGTTAGCGAGCATAAGCACAAGAAAGCATAGATTCACTATGAACTCGACGAATAGAAAATCACCGGGAGCGAAAGGTCTGCCACAGCCCTTCAACCGGCAGGCAGTCGCCGCGCCTCCGGTCAAACCCGGCGTGGCTCAACCAAAGACGACTGTGTCCGCGCAGAGCGCCAGGCGTTTCGTCGCGCCGCCGGTCTATCGCCCGCAGCCTGTGCCAAAGGTCTTGCAGACAAAGCTGGCCTCCGGTCAGCGCGCGCAGGCGGGTCAACCTCCACGCCAGCCCGCCGCGCCGCCCGTTGCGCCTCCAGCTTACCGTCCACAGCCAGCACCGAAGGTCTTGCAGACCAAGAGCGCAACAGGTCAGCTTCCAACGGCAGGGCAAGCGCCGCGCCAGCCCGTCGCCCCGCCCGTTTATCGTCCTCAGCCAAAGAAGATCGTGCAGCCCAAAATGGCACAGGCCGCGCCGACCCGAAAGCCGCCGACCGCTCCGCCCAGCTATCGCCCGCAGCCCACCCCGAAAGTTTTGCAGGCCAAGAGAGCGACGCCACACACAGGCTCTCTTCAAGCTTCCAACGCACCCAGGGTTGTACAGGCGCAGCGCCGGACGCCAGGCGCTCCTGCTCCGGCTGCTTCCAACTCCTCTCGTGCATCCGTCGTGCAACGAGTGCGAAGCGCATTCAAGCCGCGCCTGCCGCCGGGCTTGGACATCGACCTGCCGGTCGATGACATGGTTCCTCAGCAAGCAATCGACAGTTTCGTGGATAAGCTAACGCGGAAACAGATGGGCTGGTATGAGGACGATGATCCGCAAAAGGATACGAAGCAACAGGTCTTGTACAATTCCGGCTGGCAGAGAGCCGTTCAACAAAATCCGTTCGGAAGTGGAGTCTATGAAGTCTGGCAATGTCCGAATTGTCATCAGCCCTCGACATATTCGGGCATTGACCTCGGCCACATTGTTAATTGGCAGCCTTATTTGAAAAAGGCCGGAGTGACCGACAAGGCCCAGGCTATCGCAGCCTATAACGACATTAACAACTTGAGACCTGAGTGCGGAACCTGTAATCGCGGCCACGCCTTTGAGCAGGACGATCAAAGCCACTACTTAGACGTTCCTCTCAAAAGCGATTTCTCCAGCAGCAAGGAAGGCAAGGAGCAGTACGCTAGAATTACACAGTCTTACGTAGGTCAGGACATGGACAACTATGATATGACCGATCCCTTCATCGACGATAGCAATGTGAATCCGCAGGAAGATGCGAGGGCCTTTAAAATGTTGCGTGAGCATTTTGGGGGCACAGGTCAAAGGAAGTGAGACCGAATTGCTTGATGCCCGCCGATTTTTGCAAAGCGGATGGCAAGATGAAGGGACGGCCATTGCTTTGAAGCTAAACGCTCAGAGACTGTGATCGCAGGAGGTTGATTCTGATGGGCATGCGCCCCGGCGGTGAGTTGGCAACGCGCCCTTTGCATTTCATCTGGATGGCGGATTGTTCCGGCTCGATGGATGTGGACGGGAAAATCCAATCTTTGAACACGGCCATCAAAGAGGCGATTCCGAACATGCAGGCGGTCGCGGACGAGAACCCCAACGCGCAAGTGCTGGTGCGCGCCGTCAAATTTTCATCCGGCGCACAATGGCACGTCTCGCAGCCGACCGAGATTGCGGATTTCCGTTGGGAGGATTTGACCGCGGGGGGCGTGACCGACATGGGGCGGGCTCTCACGATGGTCGCGGAGCAATTAAGGATTCCGCCGATGACCGAAAGGGCTCTGCCGCCCGTGCTCGTGCTCATCTCGGATGGGCAGCCAACGGATGATTACGCCAACGGGCTGAAAGCATTAATGGACGAACCCTGGGGACGCAAGGCCGTGCGTATAGCCATCGCCATAGGGGAAGACGCAGACACGGAAGTCCTCCAAAAATTCATCGGCAATCCCGAACTGAAACCCTTGCAGGCGAACAATCCGGAAGCCCTCGTCAAATATATCAAGTGGGTCTCCACGGCCGTTCTCAAGTCGGCCTCAGCACCGGCAAGTCAAACCTCAGACACCGCGACGCCGGGCCTGAACGTGCCCATTCCCGTGCTCCCGGATAGCGGCCCCGTCTCGGCTGACGATGTGTGGTAAATGAGCTTCGCATGACCGAAGACAAGCACACAGCGCGTTGGCGAGCGGTGGGCAAGAGCGTGCGCGGCGCAACGCATGGCCGCAACGGAATGCCTAATCAGGACGCCATCCACTGGCTGCCCGTCTCTGGCACAGGCTCGCCTTTGATTATGGCGGTCGCAGACGGTCACGGGAGCCGCAGGTCTTTCCGAAGCCAGGTGGGCGCGCGACTCGCCGTCGAGACAGCCGTCCAGGTCGTCGAAGACTTTCTGCGTGTGCAAACGCAAACTGAAAGCCTCTCCGCGACCAAGCGCGCGGCAGAGGAGTGGCTGCCTGTAGCCCTCGTGCGAAATTGGCTGGGGGCTGTGGCGGCGCATCTCGGTGAGCAGCCGCTTTCGGCGGACGAGCTTCAGCTATTAGGAGCAGACGAGGCGAAGCCTTCCGTAGATGCGCTTCGACCGGGCGCGCATCTGGCTTATGGGACGACCATCCTGGCTGCTGCCGCGACCAGGGATTTTATACTCTACCTGCAACTCGGCGATGGAGAGATACTCACTGTCTCAAGCGACGGTGAGGTGACGAGTCCGTTGCCGAAGGATCAGCGGCTCTTCGCCAACGAGACCACCTCGCTGTGTTCGCCGGATGCCTGGCGCGATTTCAGAGTCTGCTTTCAGGTTATCTCGAACGCGCCGCCGTCGCTCATCCTGCTGACCACCGACGGCTACCCGAATTCCTTCCGTGATGAATCCGGCTTTCTCAAGGTCGGCTCTGACATCCTCGACATGGTCCGGAGCGACGGTCTACACATGGTCGATGACCAGCTTGAAGCCTGGCTCACGGAATCAACATACGCGGGCAGCGGCGACGATGTGACTTTGGGCCTCATCTACCTGGAAGACGTTACCGAGTCGGAGACCGCGCCGTCGGACGAGAGCGCGAAGAAAAGGAGAGCGTCGGGCGCGCGAATCGACGAACGCGAAGCGCCCCCTCAGCCTGTGGAGTATGAGGTGTAGGTGATGAGCCGGATGCTGGAACCCGGACAGAAGGTGCGTACAGACTCTTCGGGGTCGAGCTGCGAGGTGCTGAAATTCCTGGGCGGCGGAGGGCAGGGAGAGGTCTATGCGGCCCTCGCCGCGAGCAAGCCGGTTGCGCTCAAGTGGTACTACCCGGCTTCGGCTACGAAGGAACAGCACTCTGCGCTTGAGACGCTCTGCGCGATGGGAGCGCCGAGTTCAAAGTTTCTCTGGCCTTTGGAGCTTGCATCTGCGCAAGGCGTGGCGGATTACGGTTACATCATGCCGCTTCGCGAAGCCCGCTACAAAAGCATCGTGGATATGATGAAGCGGCGCATTGAGCCTAGCTTTCGCGCGCTGGTGACAGTCGGGCTTGAGCTTTCTCACAGCTTTCTGCAACTTCATGCGCGCGGACTTTGCTACCGCGATATTTCCTTCGGGAACACTTTCTTTGATCCTGACACGGGCGAAGTCCTCATCTGCGATAACGATAATGTCACGGTTGATAGCCGTGCCAGAGGCGGCGTTTATGGCACGCCGCGCTTCATGGCTCCGGAAATCGTGCGCGGTGAGGCCGCGCCGAGTTCGCAGACGGACCTGTTCTCCTTATCCGTCCTTCTGTTCTACCTGTTCATGATGCACCATCCGCTGGAAGGAAAGAAGGAGTTGGCGATTAAATGCCTC
>DATEMM010000133.1:0-5056 GCA_035275605.1 Pyrinomonadaceae bacterium | reverse complement strand
CAGGACACAGGCGGCGCAGGCGGCAAGCCGCCGTTGATTAAAACCGCAAAAGCGTTCGGGCCAACTCTTAATACTTGTTCAGGGCGAGCGTGAGACTTCGCCACTCTTCTAGGGAGAGGGTTTCGGCGCGCCGTCCAGCCTCAATCCCAGCGTCGTCCAGCACGCGCGCTGCCCCGCCGGCTTTCTCCAACTGCGCGCGTAAAACCTCCGGCGCGCTGCGCAGATTATTAAAGATAGTTTTGCGCCGCTGAGAGAAACCGGCGCTGACCACCTGCCATAGCAAAGTTTCGGGAACAGCGTCAAGGGGCGACTGCGCGCGCACGCGGAGCCGGACGACCGTGCTCCAGACTTTGGGAGCGGGGCGGAACGCGGTTGGCGGGACGTCGAAGAGCGACTCGGCTTCGCAGTATGCCTCGACCAGTACGGAGAGAAAGCCGCGCTCGCTGGACCCTGGCGGCGCGGTGATTCTTTCGACCACCTCGCGCTGGAGCATCAGCACCATCTCGGTCAGGCAGGCGCGTTGCTCTATCAGGCGTTGGAGAATCGCTGTGGAGATGTAGTAAGGGAGATTGGCGACGACGCGCGCCTGAAGTGCAGGCTTGATGAGCTCGCAGAAATCAGCGGCGAGCGCATCGCCTTCGACCAGGACGAAACTCTCGCGCGCGGCGAATTTTTCGCGGAGCAGGGGGATGAGGTCGCGGTCGAACTCGACGGCGACCAGGCGTCCGGCGCGCTCGACCAGCCTTGAAGTCAGAGCCCCATGCCCTGGCCCAATCTCGACGATGGTTTCGTCCGAGCGCGGATTGACTTCCAGGACGATGCGCTCGACTACGCGTTCGTCCGCCAGAAAATTCTGCCCAAAGCGCTTTTTAGCTGGAAGACTTGAAGGAATTCGGGCGGATGAGCGAGGGGCGCGCGAAGCGCCGTCTCTCTTTTCTTCATCCCTCATCCCTCATCCCTCATCCCTTAAAGGGTATCCGGTAAGCTCGACATCGTTCCCGCGCCTGATGACTTCCATCTCACGAAGCTTGAAAGCATCCGCAATCTTCTCTGCGCCCGTGCCCCCAACTGCCGTCGGAGCGGCGCGCCCACCGATAATGACCGGCGCGACGAAGATGCTCACCTTGTCAACCAGGCCCGCGTCCAGAAACGCGCCCGCCACTCCGGCGCCTCCTTCGACGAGCACGCTCTGGATAGAGCGCTTGTGAAGCTCGCCTAACACCTTTCGCAGGTCGCGCCCGCCGCTCGGGTCACAGACAATCTCCACGCCGCGCTGTGCCAGAGCTGAGCCAGCCTCTTTGCCTGCCCAATCCCCTGTGAAGACGACGGTGGGAGTTTCAAGCGCCGTCCTGGCGAGCTGCGATTCTGGAGAGAGGCGAAGCTCTTCATCGAGCAGGACGCGCACGAGGGGGCGTCGGCGTGTATGCCCCGAACGGTCTGTCAGGAGCGGGTCGTCCGCGGCGGCTGTGCCAGCGCCGACGAGAATGGCGTCGTAACGGTGACGCAGCTCGTGAACGCGCGCACGCGATTCCTCGCCCGTAATCCACCGGGAATCTCCTGTCCGCGTGGCTACCTTGCCGTCGAGCGAGCAGGCCAGTTTGAGATGGACGAAGGGGCGCCCCGTGCGTATCGAATGGATGTAGGCTTCGTTTAGCCGCGCGGCCTCTCGCTCAAGCAGCCCGGTCTGCACCTCCAGGCCGGCCGCTCGCAAATCTTCAAATCCTTTGCCGGAGACTAGAGGGTTCGGGTCTTCAACGGGCGCGACGACGCGAGTGATGCCAGCCTGTACCAGGGCCAATGTGCAGGGTGGGGTGCGCCCCTGGTGCGCGTGCGGCTCAAGCGAGACGTAACTGATTCCTCCGCGCGCTCGCTCGCCCGCCTGTTCCAGCGCGAGGGTTTCGGCATGCTTGACCTGCTCATAAACGTAGAAGCCTTCTCCGACGATTTCGCCCGTCCGGGAGACGATGACGCAGCCGACGAGCGGCCCCGGACTCACCTGCCCGCACCCGCGCGCCGCCAATTCAAGAGCGCGCCGCATCATGCGCTCGTCAAAGTCTGTGGTCTGGGGTCCGGGGTCTGGAGTCAAAATTGTTAGAAGTCCGGAATCTCAAGTCTGGAGTCTGGAGTCTGGAGAGTCCGGAGTCAATAGATAGAAATTGTTTTTGACGAGTTGACTCCAGACTCTCAGACTCTGGACTCTCAGACTTATTCAAACAGGCCGTTGACGTACTGCTCCGGGTTGAAGACGACCAGGTCGTCAACCTTCTCGCCGATGCCTGCGTAGCGAATCGGCAGGTTCAGTTCCTTCGCGATGGCGACGGCGATGCCGCCCTTGGCCGTTCCGTCTAGCTTGGTCAAAACGATTCCGGTGACGCCCGCGACCTTCAGGAATTGGCGCGCCTGCTCAAGCCCGTTCTGTCCCGTCACGGCGTCCACGACGAGCAGGGTTTCGTGCGGAGCGCCTTCGACCTCGCGCCCAGCCACGCGCTTCATCTTCTCCAGCTCGGCCATCAGGTTGGACTTGTTATGCAGCCGCCCGGCCGTGTCAACGATGAGCACGTCGGAGTTGCGCGCCTTCGCCGCCTTGAGCGAGTCGAAGAGGACGGCCGCAGGGTCAGTCCCCTGCTTCTGCTGAATCAGCGGCACGCCCGTGCGCTCGGCCCAGATGGCGAGCTGGTCGGAGGCCGCCGCGCGGAAAGTGTCCGCCGCGCAGATCAGCACGTCGTGCCCTTCGGCCTTGATGCGCTGTGCCAGCTTGCCGATGGTCGTAGTCTTCCCGACGCCGTTGACCCCGACGATCATCATCACGTAGGGCGAGACGTCCTCCGGCACACTCGTTTCCGAAGTGATGCCCCCGCCTTCCGAAGCCTGTAGGATGTTGAGCAGCTCTGTCTTAATCGCCTGCTTGAGGGCCTCGATGTCGTTAATCTGGTTGCGCGCGATTCCGCGGCGCACGGTCTCCAAGATGTGCAGGGTGGTCGGCACGCCTATGTCGGCGGCGATGAGCGCCTCTTCGAGCTCGTCCAAAAGCTCTGCGTCGATCTTCTTACGGTTCTGAAAGACCGTATCGATCGTCTCGGAAAGAGACTCGCGCGTGGCGGCGATGGCGCGGCGGAAACGCGCGCTGAACTCCTGTTCGAGCGCGGCCTCCTGCGCCTGCAACTCCTCCATCGTCAAGTCCAGGCCGAGGACGGAAGTCTGGAAAGGCGAGCGCGACGGGATGGGCTTTTGCCGCGAGGCGGGTTTGACCGGCTCTTCGGGCCGAGCATCCGAATCAATCGCCAGGGGTTTAGGCGCGGGCGCAGGTTCTCTGCCCGACGTTTCCGTGACCGCGTGACTTTCACGCGCGGGCGGCGGGGTGGGCTGATCGCCTGTGACGACGGGCTCAAGCACGGGCGGCGCAGGCAGTGGCGGCGCGGCCGCGCTCGTTTGCGACGGCGCGGCAGGAGGTTGCAGTTGCTGCGGGGCGGCGGCGTCCGCGGGGCCGACTTTTTGCTCGGGCGCTTTGGCAGGCGCGGGTTCATTCAAGCCGAGCGTGATGTAGCGGTCTTTGTTGCGTTTCCAGAAAGCCATGAATCAGGTAAAGACTCTTGCGAATTCAGATTTAAGAATAAGGCAGGGATTATAAACGCAACTATGGCGTCCCGACAAAAGCGTGTGGGCAGATGGTAATCTAATTCAGACCTCGAAGAGGCCGCACTTCAAGATTGAAGTGCGGCCTCTTCGAGTTCAAAAAGTAAAAGTTTCCGGAACTTCAGGTCAGCTTCTTGCGCAGTTTGAAGGAGTCAAAATATTTCGTCATCGCGGCATCGGTCTCTGAGGATTTTGGCCCGCCCGCGAAGAGGATGTAGATGCGTGGGGCTGCCCAGTAGATTCGCGTGACGGCGCGGCCGCCCTCGGGCATGTTCTTCGGCGGCAGCAGCTCAAGCTCCACACCCGGATTACCGTCCAGGGAAATATTTTTCTTGTTGAGCAGAGTAGTGCCCGACGAATTAACAGCCCCCTGCGACGCCAGGTCTAGCAGTTGCTCAGACGAGACGTGCGTAAAGTTGGACGGGTAATCCGCGTATCCGGCGATGAACGCGCCCCCCTGATTCTCTACGGCCATAGACATGTGCATCTGGATTTCGCCCGCCGGAGTCGATTGGCTTTGCACATTCTCGATGGGCTTGGACGGCATCTGGATCGTGAACGACCCGTCCTTGGCCTGATACTCCTGCCAGCCCCCGCCGCCCGTGGAAGAGAAGTTTGGGCCAAGCTTCCAGAGAATGCCGATTCCTATGGCAATCGTAATGGCGACGCCGAGCAGAGAGATGAGAATGGCGTTCGTGCTGCCGGTTTTCGACGCTCTAGGGAGCGGGGCCAGGGGTGTGGGGAAATACTGCGGCTGATAAGCTGGCTGGGGCCAGGCCGCGGCGTTTTGATAGCCGGGCTGCCATCCTTGCGGCTCGTATCCGCCGAAGGAGTTGTTCTCCGCGCCTCCGTTTGAAACGTCGAGCGCAGCCTTACAGCGTTTACAGGCGGAAGCTTCTGCGAAATTGAGGAGGCCGCAATTTCCGCATCTGTTGTTCATAACCATCTCCTTTGATGAGGTCGGGGAGTTGACGCTCAGTTGCCCGCATTTAGCCTGAAGGAGTCAAGGCAACGCGTCTGGACGGCTTTATATTCCGGCGTGTCGAGCCCGCCTGCCACGATGACGTACAGTCTGGGGCTAACCCAGAAGATGCGGCAGACGGCGCTGGCTTTCATGCTCGGGTCTTTCGGGGACATGGTGGCCTCTACCCCTCTGTGCCCGTCGAGCGTGATGTACCGGCGGGCGGCGACGTTAAAGATCTTCTGCCTGCTGGTCGCTCCCTGAATCGCCATGTCATAGAGAGTGTCTTCTGACACGTTGACGCGCTGAGGATAGTCTGCGTACATCAGCATGCAGCCGCCCTCTTTGCTGACCTCTGCCTCCAGCATCTGCGCCCTGGCGTCCCCGAACGGCGAGGGGATGGTGACGTCTCTTATCTTCGGAGCGGCGGGCAGCGAGACGGAGAATTTATTGTCGGGCGAG
>DATEMM010000132.1:0-2426 GCA_035275605.1 Pyrinomonadaceae bacterium | reverse complement strand
ATTGCTGGCTGGCCCGTCGTGCCGAGCAGGCGAATCAGGGCGAGCCTTACGTTCTCCTCCGGGTGGTTGGTGATGGCGTCCAAGAGCGGCTCCGTCTCGTTGGCTTTGGCCAGCAGCGAGAGCAGCGAGAAAGCCTCGTAAGCCAGCCGGCGGTCTTCGCTGATTAAGCGCTCGACGGCCTGTGCCACCATTCCGGCCTTGCTACACGCGACGGCAACCTTGGCCAGCGTCTCCGGCTCGGCCGTCTCGATTAAGCGGACGTAGCCCTCTGCACGATCCAGGCTCATGCGTGAGAGCGAGCGAGCCGCGGCGGCCCGCACCTCGCGCGCCTCGTCTGCGAAGGCCATCAGCACCGGCGCGAAGACCGACTCGTGCTCGATCTCCCCGAGGCTTCCGACGGCCGCCGCACGCACGGTCGCTTCCGGGTCGTCGGACGCCAGGACGGTTAAAGCTTCGACGGCTCGCTGCACGGAGAACTGTGCCAGGCGACGTGCGGCTGCCGCGCGCGCCTCGACGTCCGCGTCCTGAAGGCGCGAGAGAGCCTCGGACAACTCTTCGTCCTCGAACCATTCGGGCAGCGCCTCGACCGCGGCCACCGAGTCCAGGTGCGTAATCTCGCCCATGAACATGTCCGCGCCGCCCGCTTCGAGCAGCGGGCGATCCGGCGTGGACGCGTCGAAGATGTCGAAGCACTCTACGGAACAGGCCGTGAGCGCGTTGCTGATGAGCGCCGCAGGCATCTCCGGGTGACGCCGCGCCATGTCCAGCAGCGCGCCGATGGCCGAAGGCATCTTCAGAGAGCCGAGGCTCGTCACGGCTTCCGTCCGCACAATCATCTCCGTGTCATAGAGCGCTTCGAGCAGGAAGGGCAGCGACGCCTGCGAGCCTATCTCGCCGAGCACGCGCGCGGACGAGGCGCGGTCGTAAGCGTTGTGTGCCAGAAGCAGCGAGGCACACTGGCGCGCGACGAAGCCATACTCTTCGAGCGCCCCGCGCGCGCGGCGACGGCCATCTTCACCCGCCTCCGCGGAGTTCATAGCCTTGACCAGAGAGGTTTCAAGCGCCCGCCGATCATCCGGCGCACGCGACGAGAGCACGTCTAGACGGTGCGCCTGCCCGAGGACCAGCTTTCCTACTTCCTGATCCACGCGGTAGGCTCCGAAAAGCGCTGGCTGTACGGGCATCACCACAGGGCGACGCTCCAACTCCTCTTCCGCACGCGACTCGGCTTCCGCCTTCGTGGCGGCGCCGGCTTTGGCCAGTGCCTGGTCGCTCTTGCGACGCGACAGCTTCCGGCGCTCCTTCCTGGGCCGCTCTTCGAGAGCAGTGACCTCGTTCAGCGGAACCAGCTCGACCTTCGAGTCTTTCTGTTTCGACTTCTCTTCCTTCTCCGTCTGGCCTTCAGCCGCCTGGCGCTTGCGCACGACGACGAGCGCGACCACGCCCAGCAGGAGAATGATGGCGACGCCCGTGGCCGAAAAGATGTAGGAGGTGATTCCGCCGCCCTCTGTATTTGAAACGGTAATCGCAGACGGGGGCGCAGCGGCTTGCGCCGCCGGGTCGGAGCCGGCGGGCGTGATGCCGGGGTCAGTTGAGGGGACGATCTGCACAGGGGTCGCGACGGGCGATGCGCCCGGCTGCGGCGAGGCCAGAGGCGAAGCAGTGGGAGTCGCGCCGTTCGACGCGGGCGTGTTGGCCGCCTCACCCTTAACAGGAGGCATGGGCGCGGAGAAATCCTGCCCGCGCGTCGAATAGGTTTCCGCAGGGGCAGCGTCCGACAGCGGGCGGCGCTCGCGCGGCTGCCGAACGGGTGGCTCGTAGACGGACTGCTCGGCGGGCTGTGCGCTTCTGGGAGGCTCAAGCTGCGCCTCGCCCCTAGAGGTATCAACGCCGCCGCGGACGATCAGGTTGAGGCGGTTGGACTGCGGGTCAACCGTGACGCCCGCGCCGGGTTTGACGGCCACGACCAGTTCCAGAGACTTGCCCAGATTCCGCACGGTCACGCCGCGCGGAAGCCCTTTGACGGAGCCTGGGGAAGCATTGGGCAGCGTCATGTGAAAGCCTTCATCGTCCTGCCACGTCTGCGTGCGTGTGAGGGGCGCGTCGGCCGAGACGGTGACGACCGTCCCATCGCCCGTCTTGCGCGAGCTGACGTCAGTCAGGCTATACCCACCCTCCTTCCTCTTCTGTGCGAAAGGAGAGATGGTCGGCATCAGCGCAACGCCGAGCAGCAGTATGCCCAGGCAAAGCGCGCGCAAAACCTTACGCCGTCGCGGGGTCCCTCTTTTTCCGGCGCGCGAGCGGAGATGGCCTCGCACGGCATATCTTTCGGCAGCATTGTTGGCAGGCAAAACGTTCTTCATGGCTCTACTTTCAGGAACAGGCAGTTGTGTAGCCCGTGATTGGGAGCGGGGTGCGCCGGGGAA
>DATEMM010000131.1:0-6938 GCA_035275605.1 Pyrinomonadaceae bacterium | reverse complement strand
CGATTTGATGCGTGCGCAGGAAGAGCGCAACGCGGCCATGGCCAAGTTGGAAGAGGTAGAGGCGCGTTTGTCAAAGCTGGACGCCGAGGTGGCGAGCGTGAGGGAACAATCCCAGAGAGAAGCTGCGGAGGAGCGCGAGCGTATCAGAAAAGCCACCGAGTCGGAGTCGCTGAAACTTCGCGAGCAGGCCCAGCGCGAGATTGAGAGTGCGGGCAAGGCGGCGCGCCAGGAACTGCGCGAATATGCCGCCCGGCAGAGTGTGCAACTTGCCGAGGACATGATCCGCAATGACATCAAGGCGGAAGATGACGCGCGCCTAATCAGCCTCCGAGTCGGGGAGTTGGGAGGGGCCAGGCATTGAGCGTGCAAATGGTGGCGCGCCGCTACGCAACTGCGTTGGCAGACGTAGTGACGGCGCGCGGTGAAGCGCAAGAGGTGTTGGATGAGTTGCGTGGCTGGGAAAGGATGATGCAGTCAAATGGGCAACTCCTCGAAGTCTTCCGTAACCCGACTATCCCTTACGAGCAAAAGCGAAAAGTCTTGAGCACGCTCATTGCGCGCTCGCGTGTTCGCCAGACGACTGCGAATTTCCTCCAAGTCCTTTTACAGAACCAGCGCCTGGCAGAACTGAGCGAAGTCAACAAGCGCTTCGCGCAGGTTCTGGATGAGCGCTCCGGCGTCGTCTCCGCCGAGGTCACGACCGCGCGCCCCGTGCCGCAGTCGTCGCAGGAGACCCTGCGCGCCAAACTCGCCGAGATGACAGGCAAGAGCGTGCGCCTGAGTTTTACCACCGACGAGGACCTCATCGGGGGTATCGTGACGCGCATCGGCTCGACGATTTACGACGGCTCCGTGCGAAATCAATTGCAGCAAGTGAAGGAGAGGATGATAAGTAATAAGTGATAAGAAAGCCTTAGCTCTTATCATTCGTCGCTCATTACTCATCACAGGGAAATTTATGGAACCGATCAAAGCTAACGAGATTAACGAGATCATTCGCCAGCAGATTGAGAATTTCGAGTCTGGCGTCACCGTCACCGAAGTCGGCACAGTCATTAAAGTCGGCGACGGCATCGCCGAGATTCACGGCCTTGAAAAAGTGATGGCCGGCGAGCTGCTGGAGTTCCCGCATGAAGTGCGCGGGCTGGCCCTGAACCTCGAAGAGGATAAGGTCGGCGCGGTGCTGTTCGGCGAGTTCCAGGCCGTCAAAGAGGGCGATCTCGTTAAGCGCACGGGCCGCATCATGCAGGTGCCCGTCGGCGATGCGATGATCGGTCGCGTCGTCAACGCCCTCGGCCTTCCGATTGACGAGCGCGGCCCGATCATCACGGATAGTTACAATCCGGTCGAGCGCATCGCGCCCGGCATCGTTGACCGCCAGCCCGTCAAAGAGCCTTTGCAGACGGGCCTCAAAGCCCTCGATTCGATGGTGCCCATCGGCCGCGGACAGCGCGAGTTGATTATCGGCGACCGCCAGACCGGAAAGACGGCCGTCGCCGTTGACACGATTATCAACCAGAAGGGCAAGGACGTAATCTGCATCTACGTCGCCATCGGCCAGAAGGCTTCGACCGTGGCACAGGTCGTCAAGACCCTGACGGACTTCGGCGCGATGGACTACACCATCGTCGTCAAGGCGACGGCGTCGGACCCAGCGGCGATGCAGTTTCTAGCGCCGTATACGGGCGCGGCCATCGGCGAGTATTTCCGCGACAACGGGCGGCACGCGCTCACCATCTACGACGATCTTTCAAAGCAGGCCGCGGCTTACCGCGAAATCTCGCTCCTGCTTCGCCGCCCGCCCGGACGCGAAGCTTACCCTGGCGACGTCTTCTACCTGCACTCTCGTTTGCTCGAACGCGCCGCGAAGCTCTCGGACGCCAGAGGCGGCGGGAGCCTGACGAGTCTTCCGATTATCGAGACGCAGGCGGGCGACATTTCGGCATACATCCCGACCAACGTGATTTCCATCACCGACGGGCAAATCTTCCTCGAAGCCGACCTCTTTAACGCGGGCATCCGCCCGGCCATCAACGTCGGCAACTCCGTTTCACGCGTCGGCGGCTCCGCCCAGATTAAGGCGATGCGGTCCGTGGCCGGAACGCTGCGCATTGACCTGGCACAGTTCCGCGAGCTGCAAGCCTTCGCGCAGTTCGGCTCGGACCTGGACAAGGCGACGCAGGCGCAGATCGCGCGCGGCCAACGTCTGATGGAAGTCTTGAAGCAGCCGCAGTACCAGCCGATGGGCGTAGAGGAGCAGGTGCTCGTCATCTGGGCCGCGACGACCGGGAAGGTGGACGACGTGCCGGTGGAGAACGTGCGTCGCTTCGAGACGGAGCTTCTGCGATTCGTTCAGAACTCGCATCCGGGTCTGCTCCAGGCCCTGCGTGAGAAGAAGGCCCTGACCGACGAGATCAAGGCCGACCTCGAACAGGCTATCAGTGATTTCAAGGATCGTTGGACGGAAGAAACAAACATTGCGACGCGAGCCGCGGGAACAGCGCCGGCCCCCACGCAGGCTGGCGCGACGACGGCCGCCGGAGCGTAAAGCAGTAGTCAGTGGCCGGTGGTCAGTGGTCAGTTAAAAAACTGATTCCTAACTGACCACTGGCCACTGGCCACTGACCACTGAACTTATGCCTAACCTCTTAGACATTCGACGCCGCATCAAGTCGGTTAAGAATACGCAGCAGATCACCAGGGCGATGAAGATGATGTCCGCGGCGAGATTGCGGCGCGCGCAGGACCGCGTCGTCGCGGCGCGCCCCTTCGCCAACAAGATGCTGGAGGTGTTGAGCGAGCTGGCTTCGCGCACAGACGAAAACTTCCATCATCCGCTCCTGGACGCGCGCGGCGACGAGCGTTATCTGATCGTTCTCATCACCGCCGACAGAGGATTGTGCGGCGCGTTCAATACCAATCTGATTAAAGCGGCGCAGGCTTTCATCCGCGAGAACGCTGGCAAGACGATAGAGATGCTGCCCATCGGGCGGAAAGGGCGTGATTTCTTTCGCAGCCGCGACGTCGCGTTCGCCAACGAGTACACGGGCGTCACGGGCAAGGGAAGCGTTGAATATTCCGAGGCGGTGGAGATCGCGCGCGACGTCATCAAACGTTTCGAGGAAGATACGGAGCTGGACAAGGTCTTTCTCATCTACAACGAATTCAAGTCCGTCCTACAGCAGCGCGTCATCATAGAGCAACTGCTGCCGGTCTCGCGTGCGACCGAGGCGACCGAGGAGCAGGCCGGGGCGGACGCGCCACAGCGCCCCGTGAATCTGACCGAGTACCTCTATGAACAGACGCCGGCCGAGATTTTCAGCCGCCTTCTGCCGCGCCTCGTCGAGACGCAAATCTTCCGCGCCTTGCTCGAATCGGTCGCTTCCGAACACGGCGCGCGCATGACGGCGATGGATTCGGCGTCAAAGAACGCCGGCGAGTTAATCGGCTCGCTGACGCTCAACATGAACCGCATCCGGCAGGCCGCGATTACGAACGAGATCATCGAAGTGGTCTCGGGCGCGGCGGCCCTGTAGGAAGACGAAAGCGAAAAGCCTGAAGGCAAAAGTGAGACGGCGAGCCACGCTCTAAAGTGGTTTGAGACTCGCTTTTGCCTTCTGCTTTTTGTCTGTGCCGCAGTTGGTTTTCGTCGGGCGCTGATGTCTGAAAAAAGCGAAAAGGCGGAAGAAGAACGGGGCGCACGGACGCGGCGGCGCGTCTGGCGCTACGGGCCGCTCGTCCTCTGGATGGTGTTTATCTTTTTGGCCTCGACAGGGGAGTTTTCAGCCAGCAACACTTCGCGCATCATCGGCCCACTCCTGCGCTGGCTCTTCCCAGGGATCAGTGAAGAGAGCCTGGCCCTGGCTCATCTCATCACTCGCAAGGTGGCACACTTTACGGAGTACGCCGTCCTCGCCTGGCTCGCCGCGCGCGCCTTCTCGACTTCGACGCGCCAGGCTCTCGGCCGCCGCTGGTTTCTCCTCTCCTTCTCCCTAGTCGTTACCTATTCGCTTCTGGACGAATATCACCAGAGTTTTGTCCCGGAGCGCACTGGCACAATCTACGACAGTTTTATAGACATGGCGGGCGGGCTGACGGCGCTCCTGCTCTACTCTTTAAGGAAAAGAAGAGCGAGCGCCAGGGTGCCGGACTGAAGGCTATTTTTCGGAGCGCTTTTCGTCTTGGTCCTGTTTTTTGGGCGGCCCCTTTGGCCCCCAGTAATATTTCTGTAGGAGCAATTGATAGGCGCCGATGGCCACGGCGGTGGCGATGACCGAGACGATGATGAAGAGGAGCATTCTTCATTATTCTCGTCCCGGCACGGTGAAGTCAATCCGGCGCTTCGGAAGTCTGTTTCGCCCTTCCATCCGCACACTCTTTCGTGCAATATTCTCTGGCGCGCGAAGGAATCGCCGCTCGGGGCGCGGTCGCTTGAACCCCGTGGCGCGCTCCGGCGTATAATACGAGGCGGCTCTTACCACGGAAACCCTTAGCGCCGCTAAAAGGAGATTGGAAGCAAAATGGGAATTTTTGACGCCATCAAGGCACAGTTTATTGAAGTCATCGAGTGGCTGGACGAATCTGGCAACACGATGCTTTACCGTTTCCCCGTCCGCGGGCAGGAGATTAAGAACGGCGCGCAGCTCATCGTTCGCGAATCGCAGGTGGCCGTCTTCGTCTACGAAGGACAGATCGCAGACGTTTTCACCCCTGGGCGCTACACAATCAACGGCGGCAACACGCCCATCCTCTCGAAGCTCGGCGCATGGAAATACGGTTTCAACTCGCCCTTCAAATCCGAGGTCTATTTCGCCAACACCAAGCAGTTCACGGACCTCAAGTGGGGCACGATGAATCCGATCATGATGAGGGACGCGGATTTTGGCATGGTCAGACTGCGCGCCTTCGGCATCTACTCTATTCGCGTCGCCGACCCGCGCACCTTCATCAAGGAGGTCGCCGGCACCAACGGCCACTTCGAGACCGAAGACATCGAGGGCCAATTGAAGCGCACGCTCGTTTCGAGCTTTACGGACGCGCTCGGCGAATCGAAAATCCCCGCGCTCGACCTCGCCTCCAACTACGACGAGCTGAGCCAGTTCGCGCGCACCAAGCTCAACGAAGAGTTCAAGTCCTACGGCCTTGAGCTGACCAAGTTCTTCGTCGAAAACATCAGCCTGCCGCCCGAGGTCGAGGCGGCGATGGACAAGCGCACATCCATGGGCGTCATCGGCGACGTCGGCCGCTACGCGCAGTTTCAGGCGGCGGACGCGATGCGCGATGCTGCGAACAATCCCTCCGGCGGGGCCGGGATGGGAGCGGGCCTCGGCGCTGGCTTCGCCATCGGCCAGCAGATGATGGGGCAGATGGGCAACGCCATGAACCAGCCGCAGCAACAGCAGGGCGGCGGCGGTGGCGGCGTGGGCTCTGCCACCATCAAGTGTCCGAAGTGCGGGGCGGCCAACACGGGAGCGGGCAAGTTCTGCAACGAGTGCGGCGCGAAGCTCGAAACGGCTTCGCAAACTGTCCCGTGCGTCAAGTGCGGCGCGCAACTCCAGGAAGGCGCGAAATTCTGCAACGAGTGCGGGGCCAAGCAGGAGAAGCCGAAGTGCCCGAACTGCCAGGCGGAAGCCGCGCCTGGGGCCAAGTTCTGCAACGAATGCGGGACGAAGATCGAGGGCGAATCAACGCAACCGAACTCCTAACCATTCGCTAGAGCAAGTCACGAAGCGAGGGGCACAGACACCTCACAGGTGTCTGTGCCCCTCGCTTCTTTGCGCGTATTAAAGAATATCGGTCAAAGATACTCGCCCGCCTCTCCACGCTTAAACGAACACTCGTTCTCTTAGCTTAGACGAACGCTCGTTCTCTTAAATTTCCAAATAATTTCTATTGGGTGATCCATTCGCCTCGGAAAACCCGCGTTATGTCAGTGGAGGCAGAAAAACTTGAGTGAAACAAAAGTTTTGCGCACCGTGGAAATTTAGTCGGAAGTAGAAGCAAGAAGATTAGGAGAAGACGATCATGCAAGGAACCCGATACATCAGACACGTCATCATCTCGCTGTCATTAATTCTTTTCGCCAGCAGCGCCTTCGCTCAAAGCGACAAGAGTAATCAGAGCCAGCCGACCCTAACGCCCGCCGTCACGGCGGCGGCTACAGGGAACGGCGCTCGCTTTACAGCGCCGGAAGGAGTTCTGCAAATGCGGCTTGAGATTATCAACGCCGCCGGCGAAGTCGTAGTTGATTCCGGTCAGCGCCAGGGCAGCATTCTCGACTGGAACATGACGGACGCCAAGCAGGCCATAGCCGACGGAGCTTATCTTTGCGCCGTGACGGTCATGGACTTTCAAGGGCAGCTCAAGCAGCGACTTGGCACACTCTCCTTGCAGTCAGGCGAAATCACTTTAAAGCGCCTGGGCGAAGGTGAGTTGACCCCTGCGCAGTCGCAAATCATAAGTGACCGCCGGAAGGCGCAGAAGGTCGAGGCGGCGGACACCAACGCCTCCCTGACCGTTTTGCGTGATAAAGAGCGCTCGGTGGTTGTCACGGCTCACGACGGCCAGGACGGCCAGGTCGCGAGCACCAACGGCGCCATCACCTTCCGCACCGGCGACGTCTTCTCCAACCGCGCCAAAGAGCAGATGCGCATTACGCCCGACGGGCGCGTCGGCATCGGCACGGACAGGCCCGCCGCCGCGCTCGATGTGGCTGGCACAGTCCGCGCTCAGGGCGGCATCGAGTTCGCCGACGGGACGGTGCTCAACTCCGCCTCCGGGATCGGCAAGAAACCGACGACCCCGCCGACGTTCGGAGGCACGGGCACGACTGGCTACCTGCCGAAGTGGACGGACGGCCCCAACGGCATCGTGGGCGACTCCAACATCATGGAGAGCGCCGGGCAGATCGGCATCGGGACGAACAATCCCAGGTACCC
>DATEMM010000130.1:0-5213 GCA_035275605.1 Pyrinomonadaceae bacterium | reverse complement strand
AGCCTGCCCCCGCGAGTCCGCGATGCAGCCAGCCCCACGCCCATGCGCGACCCGGACGGTCTCAGGCCCACACTCGAAGAGGTCGAGCGCCGCCACATCTTCGAGACCCTCGCTTCAGTCAACCAGGACAAGGCACGCGCCGCCAACATCCTCGGCATAGACCTCTCGACGCTTTATAGAAAACTGAAACGCTACGATGCGATCTAAAAAAGTCTGTAAATTAATTCCAACCGGGGTTATAATCCGCCGCCGACAGCTCCTTTACCAACTCCTAAAAGCCCCTGGAGCCAATTATGGCCTCACCCACACTGCCACAGACACGCAAATTAACAATCATCGCCCAGGACCCCAGCATTAAGGTGCGCTCAAAGAGAGGTCAAGCGCAGAAGATTCTTAAAGCCGAGGTGGAGATTCCAAACGAGCTCTTCGCGCCTGGCCCGACGGGATACAGGGTGCAGGTGTTTGATTACGATGCTTCGACGGACACACTTTACAAGCCATTTGAGCATAATCTGAGAGATGAGCCTCAATCAGGCAGGCTCGCCCCGGACCCTATCCGTGATGCTTCCGACGCGCAGCTTCTTTCGGACCCGCGCCTTCATGCGCTCAACGCTTACGCGATTGTGATGAGCACGCTCGCGCGTTTTGAATTCGCTCTTGGGAGGCGCATCAGCTGGGGATTCTATTCGCACCAGATCAGAGTCGCGCCGCATGCATTTGCAGACGCCAACGCCTTCTATTCCGAGAGAGACCAAGCTCTCTTGTTCGGTTATTTTCCGGCGCCCGACGGCAAAATGGTCTTCAGTTGCCTCTCGCATGACGTTGTGGCGCACGAGACGACTCATGCTTTGGTTGACGGATTGCGCGAGCACTTCACTGACCCGTCTTCGCCGGAACAAGCGGCCTTCCACGAAGGTTTCGCAGACGTGGTTGCACTTCTCTCGGTCTTCTCTTTGACGAATGTCGTTGACGCGCTGCTTGACCTGAATTCGCAGGGCAGCAATCGCATCGCCTCCAGCAAGCTCGGAGCAGCCAGCCTGCGCGACTCCATGTTGCTAGGGCTGGCGGAACAGATGGGCACGGAAATGACCGGAGTGCGCGGCCATGCCTTGCGCCGCTCCGTTAATTTGAAACCTTCCCCGGACTATATTAAGCAAAAAGCCTTCCTGGCTCCGCACAGGCGCGGCGAAATATTCGTCGCCGCGATGATGCAGGCTTTCATTGAAGTCTGGGTTCAAAGACTCAAAGGGATGGGCCTGTTGACTGAAAAATACCTCGACCGCCAGCGCGTCGTGGAAGAAGGCGCAGGCGCAGCCAATCTTTTATTGACCATGTCAATTCGCGCTCTTGACTATACGCCGCCTGTGCATCTCGAATTCTGTGATTTTCTGAGCGCGATGTTGACGGCGGATCGCGAGTTAAGACCCGATAGGGAGAGCAAATATGGGTACCGCGATATTCTCCTGAAAAACTTTAAGGCCTACGGGATGATGCCCGCTACGAAAAATAAAGAGCCGGAGGAAGGAGTCTGGAAGCAGTTGCGCCGCACGCTCGTTTATAACCAGACGCACTTTGAATCCATGCAGCGCGACCCGGACGAAGTCTTCCGCTTCATCTGGGAGAACCGTGAAGCTCTTGAGCTATATCAGGACGCTTACAGCCATGTCATCTCCGTGCGTCCCTGCCTGCGCGTCGCGCCTGACGGATTCACTTTGCGCGAAACGGTAGTCGAATTTATTCAGACCTTGGAACTCAAAGCATCGCAGCTAAAAGCTCTGAAAATCAGTGTTCCGAAGGGAATGCCGGACAAACAAGATGTCAGGCTCTATGGTGGAAACACGCTCATCTTCGACGAGTACGGGCGTTTGAAATACAACATACACAACCGGCTTGATAATGCCACCCGCCAATCTCGCCGCGTGAAGTTTCTCTGGGAGTACGGATTCTTCGACCCAAGTGAGGCAGGGGTGCGCCGCTTCTCTTCCATGCACAGGCAACGCGCCCTTAACTTCGTCAGCAGACGCTCCGAGGAGTGGTAATCATGGCAAACTCTTCCAAACCAACCAGTTTGACGCTGCGCGCTTATAACGTCGGATTCGGCGATTGCTTCCTGCTATCGTTCCATTATAAGCAGGGCAGAGATCGCATCATCCTCATCGATTTCGGCAACAAGCACGCGCCGGACGGATATAAAAAGAGCTTAATGGTCGATATCGCCAAGGACATTAAAAACGTCTGCGATACAGACTCTGACGGCAGGCTGGATGCCGTCGTCGCCACGCATCGCCATCAGGACCACATTAGCGGATTCACGACGAATGAAAAAAAGAACGGGTCCGGCGACATCATCGCATCCTGCAAACCCAGAGTCGTCGTCCAGCCGTGGACGGAACACCCGAAGGCGAAGCCGGGAGACGAGACAGCCCCCGGCCTGACCTTTAGCGGCAAAGCCTTTGCCCAGGCTCTAGACCACATGAACCTTTTCGCCGAGACGGCTCTGGCAGAGGCCACGCGGCGAAAAGGTTTCCCAATGATGGGTGCCACGGAGATTGTGAACGTCGCCGACAACAATACTAAGAATAAGTCAGCCGTAGACAATCTCTACAACATGACGAAGAGCCACTACTACGTTTATTACAACAGCAAGTCAGGTTTAGAGAAAGCACTGCCCGGCGTGGGGATTCGCGTGCTGGGGCCTCCGACGATTAAGCAAAGCGAGGGTAAAGTCAAAGCAGAGCGGGATGAAGATAAAGATCAGTTCTGGGCTTTGCAATCCGGCGCGGGAAGATTCTGCGCCCAACAAAACTCCCTGTTTCGACGCGCACACAAATATAGAGAAATTCCCCCGCACGCGCGCTGGTTCGTTAACCACCTGCGCCTCATTCGCAGCCAGGAGTTGCTCGGACTCGTGCACGTGATGGATGGTTACATGAATAATACGAGCATCATCCTGCTCTTCACCGTCGGTAAGACCAAGCTGCTCTTTCCCGGCGACGCACAAATCGAGAACTGGTCTTACGCACTCGGACAACCGGGAGTGACAGAGCTTTTGAAGGATGTCAGCCTCTACAAAGTCGGGCATCACGGCAGCACCAACGCGACGCCGCGAAAAGCTCTATGGGATAAATTCAAAAACAAAGGGCCAGCTAAAAAACTGAAGACAGTGATCTCCACAATGCCCGACGTTTATCCAGCCCAGAAGACCGCCAAAAAGGGCACGGAAGTTCCACGCATAAAGCTGGTCAACGCGTTGAAAGCGAATAGCGAGTTTCATTCGACGAACAATCTGAAAAGCCCTGAGCTGTGTGAAAAACTAGAGATCACTTTCTAAGGCGCATCTTTTTCACACAACGAAGGCGCAAGAATTTGTGGGAGAGCATGTGCCCGGCCATGCTCTCTTTTTCTGCCAGGCAGGTCTGTGGCCTTCAAGATTTTCCAGTCGAAGCAGGCGAGTTAGACCTCTCGTTATTAACGCTTCAATGCCTCTAACCTCTCATAAAAGAGGATCGCCATCTCTATGACACGGTCGTAGTCCGCCTCAAGGACACCGGAAGAGCCCTGGAAGATGACGGTCAGCCACCCGCGCTCGCGGCTCAGGACGGAACCGTGCGGTCGCCCGAATTCGATTCTAGGCCACGCGCTGGCAAGCTCCAATATTTTCCCGCGAATCTCCGGCGTGAGCACCGACTGGACGAAGGGAAGGTCGTTGCCGGACACAATGTACGTTGTGCCAAATTCTTCCTCGAAAAGCTCCAGCCGCGAACCCGCGAGCGTCGCGGGGCGTAGAAAGAGCTCTTTCCAGTAATAGATTCCGAATTTCTTGTCGTGGAAAAGCTCCGTCCTGTGGGTGGCGTAGATGTGCGCCGGGCCGACTTCGTCAACGCCCTCGTTGTAAGAGACAGTCAGCTCGGTTCTTTTGTGAGGGATTACGAGCACATTGCCAGACATGGTGCCCCCGCGCTTGAGCGCCTGCTTGCTCAGGCATTCATTGACTATCCTCAGATGTACGTTTTCGGACGGCGCGAAGAAGATTTGGTTGAAGACCCAGGTGAGGAGGCAGAGGCAGACAAAAATCAGTGCGAAGAGCCAGAACGTCTCCACAATCAACTCCCGTCCCACGGTTCGAGAATTGTTTCGGGCGAGGGCATCTTCATGATTCCGACCACGAGCGGCACGTCCAGCGTCCGGCCGCCGCTCTCGGCCTTAAGGACTGGCGGGATGGCCCCTTCCGGCTTTGTCTCGAAGAAGGCGACGACGGCGAACCCTCTTCCCCCTTCGATTGTGTCCACCCCGATGGAGTGTGCGCCGAGCCCGCGCAGCAAATCGGAATTCTGCGCTCGCGCGAGGTTAGCCTCTTTTTCGTTAGCCATGATGAAAAGCCTTTCCGGTCCGCAATCCCCGCTACTTCTCTGTGACGAGCTTGACCCCGAGGGCTTTTAGCACCTCGTCAATCGGGTTGAAGATGCTGCCGCCTTGATTGCCGTCCTCGGCCGCGGCCCCTGAGAAGTGCAGCCCGACGGCCTTGCCCGTCTCCTTGTCTATGACGAGCGAGCCGGAGTCGCCGCCCTCCGTGTAACGCGTGCAGAGCACCTGGTTGACAAACCCGACAGCGCCGACGCCCTGGTAGTTGACGGTCGTGCGAAAGTGCACATCCAGTATGGTCCCGGTCGTTTTGCTGGTGGTGCGGCCGAACTTCATGATCTTCATCCCGCGCCGAGGCTTAACGGTTCCCTTCGGCAGGCCCAGCCTCTTGATCTCTTTTTTGATGTCTTCGAGGCGGCTCTCCAAAGGTTCCGCGATGGCACAGTCCACGCGGTTGACGAAATCGCCGCCCGCCCGAAACTGCACGAAGTCTTCCAGCTTGCCCACGAGGTCCGCGGGCTTCGCGCCGCCGTCGAATTTGCACGGGTAAATAATGTCGTCGCCCCTTTTCCCCCGCCCGTTATATGCCAGGACGTGACTGTTGCTGAGCATCAGGAGCTTTCTGCCTTTTTTGACGAAAGCCCCGAGGGTGCCGCCAGGAGATTTGACGTGGCCTATGCTGTAGCCGGGCTGCACAGGGCAGCGCGTGATGTTCAGTTCCGGACAGACTTTGCCGATGACTTTGACGTCCGTCGAAATCGCCTGCCGGCCGCCGACGGAGGCGGGCAGGGCCGGCGGCACGGCGTGGTCCGCACGCAGCTTGTTGAGCGGCACCTTCTTCTGCACATAGA
>DATEMM010000129.1:0-14263 GCA_035275605.1 Pyrinomonadaceae bacterium | reverse complement strand
ATAATGGTTGAGTTTTGCGAGAGGGAGCGGTAAAAGTCGATTGGCGGTTGCTCGGCCGCCCGAGAATTTTCAGGTTACGGCTCCAGGCTCATGTGATTATATGTCCGGTGATAGCCATTCTGTTTCTACGCCTTCGCAAAGCCTTCATAGACGAAGCCTCGGCAGGGCGCTTTGGCTGCTGCCTCTTATATTCATTATCCATGACGGCGAGGAACTTCTTACTATGCCTGATTGGATTGCAAGCCATCAGCAAGAACTCAATCAGCTTGCCCGCATTAATGAAACAATGGCGGAGATTCTACGTTCGCTGCCGACTACGACCGCGCAAGTCGCCGTCTCCATAGGCTGTATCCTGCTTCTATTTGTTGTGGTGACGGCAGGCGCAGCCATCTCCCAGAGGCGTGGGTTTTGGCTTTACGCTTATGCGTCCCTGCTTGGTGTTCTGTTCCTGCATGTGTTTACTCACGTAGCGCAGGCTATTCTCGTCAGGGGCTATGCGCCAGGTGTTATTGGGGCAGTTGTGGCAATCATTCCGGGCGCGCTCTATATTTACAGGCGGCTTTTCGAGGCGAAGCTGCTGACAGTGAAATCGTCTGTAATCACGGCGCTGATAGGCTTTGCTTTGTTTATTCCGGGCGCGATGTTGGCGCACCAGATAGGACGAATGCTGGGCGGCTGATAGTCGCAGCCTGACAACTCATTTCAATCGGAGCGCCCGGTTAATTCGGGCGTTGAGCGGCTGGCGAAAACATCCGACCTATTCGTGACAATTCAGAGGCAGCGGTAAGTATAAGGAGGGTTGCGGTGCTCAAGATGCTCTACAAGGTCGAACTGGGGAGTGACACGGGGGCTTACCTCGTCACCGACGGGCAGAACTTTTTATTTTACAACCTTGATGCCGTTTACATTGCCACCGTTCCGCCGGAGTGGCGGCTGGTTGAAAAGCTTGGCACAGTGGAGACGGCGGATGATTTCGAGAGGCTGACGGGTAAACGACCCGAACTCTTCATAGAGGACTGCCGCCTCTGTGGACAGCCTGCGCTGCTCCTCATTGAACACGACGACGGGATTTGCGTTGACTGTCAACCGGAAGGGAGCGACGAGAAAACGGATTACGTCAACTGACCCTTCAGGATTCTTTCGACGCAGCTAGACTGAGACGGAGCACCGAAACGATCGCACGAATTGCAACACCTTGACCTGCGCGCGAGGTTAATCATATATTCCCGGTGCTTCGTAAAGCCCTTAAAGATTTAGCACATCGGCCAGACCTATCTCTTCTAGACGAACATATGCTGACTGAAAGATCAGCGCCAAGAAAGGCAAATATGAGAATCCTGAAAACCAAAGCTCTTTCAACGCTAGCCTTCGCTTCCCTGGCGCTACTCCTTTCGGCCTGCGGCGGCACTGGGAACACCTCGACAACTACGACGAACACTTCCACTACGAACACTTCCAAAGCGAACACGACAGTGACCGCCAATTCCAACCAGGCGACCGTCAGCAACACCAATGCCTCTTCCAATACCGCGCAGACTCCGGCGGGAGAATCCGAAGACACTGAGATTCAGGGCAAACTGCAAGTCGGGAAAACCGAGTCGGTGATTCTCTACGTTGGCATGGAAAGCGGCGACTACGCGGGCTATTGTTTCATGAACGATTCGGAAGCCGGTCGCGCCATCATGGCCGCGTGTAAAGATGGGGAGCAATGCGAGGTTAAAGGGACGGTTGAGGCTTATAAGTGTAAAGTTCCGGGCCTCGAGGCGGACCTTTCCGACAGCGGCAGGATAACGAAGGTCACGTCGGCTAAATCGCACGGCCGTAAAAAATAATCATCAGCCCGGCTGTGCCAGCTCAATCCCAAACAACTTCTGACGTGAGGGGCGGCGGGTCTGCGCACGCTCGCCCCTCATCTCGACCTCAGCTCATCCGGATGATTCCGCAGATGTCAGGTTACTTCCCGGTGGCTCGAATCCGTCCCTCTTTATCCTTCCCTTTCCTCATCCAGGCTATCAACGCTTTTCCCAAGCCGGTGCCGGTTAGCAAGGCGCACGCGCGCTAAGCTATACTGCCTGCTTTGCTGATTGTTGGGATTTACAGACTGTAGACTAAAGGGACAAGTAACCGCGGTGAACTTACTCGGACTGCAGGCAACTTTGCGTGAGGCCGTCAAACGGTCCGCGCAGGATTTATTCGGCGTCGAGCTGGAACAGGTCGCGGCAGAAGTGCCGCCCCGGACTGAGTTGGGCGACCTGGCCTTCCCCGTCGCCTTCGAGCTGGCCAAACGCATCAAGCAGGCGACGGGCGAGAAACGCCCGCCCCGCGGCATAGCCGAGCAACTCGCAAAAGCTCTCGAAGCGCACGAAGGCGTCTCCCGTGTAGAGGTCGCGGGCGCAGGCTACCTCAACGTCTTCTTTGACAGGGCAAGTCTTCTCTCTACTTTCTCGGCTGAGCGCGAGGCCGAGGCCGTGGCACAGATTGATTCATCCACGGACGCGCGCCCGAAGCGCATGGTCGAGCACACGAGCATCAACCCGAACAAGGCCGCGCACATCGGCCACGTCCGCAACTCCGTTTTGGGCGATACCTTCGTGCGCATCCTGCAAGCCGCGGGCGAGCGCGTCGAAGTGCAGAACTACATAGATAACACAGGCGTGCAGGTCGCGGACGTCGTCGTCGGCTTCATACACCTGGAGCGTCTGACGCTAGAAGACATCAAGGCCCTGGATCAGTCGCTCACGCCTGAGCGACCTTTCGATTACTACTGCTGGGACCTCTACACGCGCGTCGGCCTCTTCTACCGCGACGACCGCCTGGACGGGGAGCCAAACCCGGAGCGCCTGAAGCTGCGCGCCGAAACGCTTCACCTGATTGAAGAGGGTGACAACCCAACAGCGTTGCTTGCGGATTACGTCGCTACGCGCAACGTCGAATGCATTCTGGACACGATGGAGCGTTTGGGCATTCGCTACGACGTGCTTCCGCGCGAGTCCGAAATCCTGCGCCTCAAATTCTGGGACCACGCCTTCGAGCGCATGAAGGAGACGGGCGCACTTCATTTCGAGACCGAAGGCAGAAACAAGGGCTGCTGGGTGATGCCCTTCGAATCTCACACGGGCACGGACGAGCACGAGGCGGACAAGATCATCGTCCGCTCGAATGGCACAGTCACCTACACGGGCAAAGACATCGCCTATCAACTATGGAAGCTCGGCCAGCTCGGCCTGGACTTTCACTACAAGCCGTTTCGCAGCTACGAGGACGGGCACATCACCTGGATCACTACATCCGAGCCGCAGGCGATTGAGACGTGCGAGCCGGGCGAAAGCGTGCTCCCGCACTTTGGCGAAGGCGCTACCGTTTACAACGTGATTGATTCGCGCCAGTCCTACACGCAGGACATAGTCAGGCGCGGCGTGGCGGCGGTCGCGCCCGAGGTCGGCGAAGAAGCGAGCGTGCACCTGGGCTACGAGATGGTCGCGCTCTCAATCGCCGCGTGCGACGAGCTTGGCATACAGTTGCGGGATGAAGACCGCGCGCGCCCCTTCGTCGAGATGAGCGGGCGCAAAGGGCTCGGCGTCAAGGCCGACGACCTCATCAACCGGCTCGAAGCGGACGCCCTGCGCGAAGTCGAGACGCGGCACCCGGACGTTTCCGACGAAGAGAGGCGCGAGACGGCGCACACCATCGCCGTCGGTGCGCTGCGTTACTTCCTCTTGAAATTCACGCGCAATTCCGTCATCGCCTTCGACTTCAAGGAAGCGCTGTCGTTCGAGGGCGAGACAGGCCCCTATTGCCAGTACTCGGCCGTGCGCGCCAACTCCATCTTTCGCAAGCTGGACGCGGCGGCGCAAGCGGATGCGTTTGAGAAGATTCGCCGCGCCGGGGCCGTTGACGATGGCGGAGTTAGGGAGGAAGTGAGGGGTGTCCTGGAAGGCGAGAGCGGCGACGAAATCTGGTCGCTGGTCACGCTGGCGGCGAGGCTCGACGAAGTGGTGGCGCAGGCGGTTTCGGCGGCGGAGCCCGCCCTCGTCGCCAAATATACTTTTAACCTGGCGCGCGCCTTCAATCTCTTCTACCACCGGCACAAGATTATCGCGGAAGAGAACGCCGCGAGGCGCGCGGTGCTCGTCGCCGTCGCTGACCTCGCGCGCCGCCAGTTGACCCTGGCCCTGGGAGCGCTCGGCATACTCGTGCCAGAGCGTATGTAGCTTGTGAGTAGTAAATGGTAAATGGTAAATAGTGAATGGAAAAAGAGGCGGCCCTGCGCCGTTGACTGTCTAGTTCGGAGAAATAAATGTTAATCGTTATGAAGTCGGACGCGACCGACGCCGACATCGAGCGCGTCGTGAGCGTCGTCCAGGAGTTAGGATTTCGCGCGCACCCGATGCCGGGCGCGACCCGCACGGCCATCGGCGTGACCGGCAACCAGGGTGCGGTTGACGTTTCCCGCTTCGAGAATCTGCCGGGCGTGGCCGAAGCCATACGCGTCAGCAAGCCCTACAAGTTAATCTCGCTCGACCTGAGACCCGAGAAGACGATCGTGAGGGTCGGCGACGCGACCATCGGCGGCGACGAACTGGCCATCATCGCCGGGCCTTGCGCCATAGAGAGCCGCGCGCAGGCTTTCAGCATCGCCGAGACAGTGCGCCGCAGCGGCGCGCGCTTCTTTCGCGGCGGGGCCTTTAAGCCGCGCACTTCGCCCTACGCGTTCCAGGGGCTCGGCGAAGAGGGCCTGAAGATTCTGGCGGAAGTTCGTGAGACCTACGGCTTGAAGATCGTCACGGAGGCGCTGGACGAGACGGGCGTCGAGATGGTCGAGCGCTACGGCGACATGATACAGATCGGCGCGCGAAACATGCAGAACTTCAGTTTGCTGCGCCGCGCGGGCCGCTCCTCGCTGCCCGTCCTGCTTAAGCGTGGACTGTCCGCGACCCTGGACGAATGGCTGCTGGCCGCCGAGTACATCATGGCCGAGGGGAACTACAACGTCGTCCTGTGCGAGCGCGGCATACGCACCTTCGCGCAGCACACGCGAAACACACTCGACCTTGCAGCAGTCCCGGCCGTGCGCCGCGTCTCGCATCTGCCGGTTGTCGTTGACCCTTCGCACGGCACGGGTAAGAACTACATGGTCGTCCCGCTCGCCCGCGCCGGCGTCGCTGTCGGCGCCGACGGCCTGATCATAGAAGTCCACGACCAGCCCGAGCGCGCTCTCTCCGACGGCGCGCAGGCGCTCACCCTCGAACAGTACGACCAGCTCGTCCAGGAAGTCCGCGCCATCCACGAGGTGATTACCCCGGCGACAGTCGGTTAAAGATTTAGACCCCGAAGGGCTCGAATATGCTTTAGACCCCGAAGGGGTCAAGGACACGTCAGGTATTGGACACGTCGGGTGTTGGACTTGACCGAGCTCTTTCCTGCTTGACAAATTCCTAATTTAGACTTATTCTAAGCACACCTTGACCAGAGACATTCGTTTACAGATTGAGGAGCGCGTGCGCGCCGTGGGGCTCAAGTTGACGCCGCAGCGCTTCGCCGTGCTCGATTTCCTGGTGCGCAGCTGCGAGCACCCGACGGCCGACCAGATCAGCGCGGCGCTGAACCGCCGCTTCCCGCGCGCCTCGCGGGCGACCATCTACAACACTTTGAACGCCCTGCGCGATGCAGGGCTAGTTCACGAGGTCTACATGGACGACGCGGTGGCGCGTTTTGACGCCAACCTGGACGAGCACCACCATTTTGTCTGCCGCGTCTGCGACAGGCTCGAAGACGTGCCGGTCGAGGCGGTCGGCGAGTTGCCCGCGCACCAGATAGGGCGCGGCTACAAGGTTGAGAACTACCAGATAGTGATGCGCGGCGTCTGTGCCGCGTGTCAGAAGCGGCAGATGGCTGATTAATTGTAAGGGATAGAGGAGGAATAGATGACGAACAAAACGGGAACTGAAGTGACGGCGATGCCCATCAACATCGGGATCGAAGAGAACGACCGCAAGGAGATTGCCGAGAATTTATCAAAGCTGCTCGCCGACACCTTCACGCTTTATCTGAAGACGCACAACTTTCACTGGAACGTGACGGGGCCGATGTTCAGGACGCTCCACATCATGTTCGAGGAGCAGTACAACGAATTGTGGACGGCGAGCGACCTGCTAGCGGAACGCATTCGCGCGCTCGGCCTCTTCGCCCCGGCCACCTTTAAGGAGTTCGGACGCCTGGCCTCGATTAAGGAAGAGGACAACATCCCGGCCGCGACAGACATGATTCGCCTGCTGGTCGAAGGACACGAGGCTGCGGCGCGGACGGCGCGGACGGCTTTTACCGTGGCCGAAGAGGCTTCGGACGCCCCGACCGCGGACCTCCTGACCGAGCGGATGCAGGTTCACGAAAAGACAGCCTGGATGCTGCGCAGCCTGCTCGCCGAAGAAGGCACGGCGGCGGCGCAAACGGCTTGAGACTAAAATCTACAGGTAATGGCTCAAACGAATCGAAGGGGAGGCGTCCGGGTCCGGGGCCTTCCTTTTGCCTTTGTGAGAAGATAAAGGTTTGAAAAGGGAGAGACGGGAGAGTATCAGGCGACGATGACCAGCAGCACGACAGATGTGCCGGTTGGTGAAACCACAGCCCGCGGCACTACGGCAGCGGACGGCGCGAGTGAGCGCGTTGACCTGCCCATCACGGGTATGTCCTGCGCCGCCTGTGCCAGGCGCATCGAGCGAAAACTCAACAACACCCCTGGCGTCAACCGCGCGGGCGTGAATTTCGCTACCGCGCGCGCGACAGTCGAGTATGACCCGAAAGCCGCGGGCGTCCCCGAATTGATAGAGGCCGTCAAGGCCGCAGGCTACGGGACGGCCGGGGCTGCGCGCGCCGCCTTCATCGTCGATGACTCCATGCGCCCGGCCGGGTCCGGCACTCAGCTTGAAAAACACCTGCTGCGCCAAAAGGGCGTGAGCAGCGCCTCTTTTAACATCGGCACGATGGAGGTGCGCGTAGAGTATCTTCCGGGCGCGACCGAAGCACGCGCGCTCAGCCGCGCGATTGAAGAGTTCGGCTACCGCGTCCGCGAAGTGTCCGGGAGCGGGGGCGCAGGGGCCGAAGAGGTGGAGGCGGCGGCACGCGCCTCCGAGTACAGGGAGCTTCGCCGCAAGTTCTGGACGGCAGCCGTCCTCTCTCTGCCGGTCCTCCTCATAGCGATGTCGCATGGGCGCATCAGCTTCCTTGATTTCCCAGGCGTCAACTGGCTCCAACTCGCACTGACCACTCCTGTCGTCTTTTACGCTGGCTGGCAATTCTACCGCGGGGCCTGGGCAGCCTTTCGTCACCGCGCGGCCGACATGAACACGCTCATAGCCGTCGGCACGGGCGCGGCTTACCTCTACTCCGTCGCGGCGACGATTGTGCCAGGATTCTTCTCCGGGCAGGCGGCTCATGACCGGATGGCGGGAATGAGCACGGCTGCGATGACGCCCGTCTATTTCGAAGCGGCGAGCGTCATCATCGCGCTCATTCTTCTCGGAAGGTTGCTGGAATCGCGCGCTAAGGGCAGGACCGGCGACGCCATCGCGCGGCTGATTAAGCTGCAACCGAAGACGGCGCGCGTCGTGCGCGACGGGAGTGAGGTTGACATCGCGGTCGAAGAGGTCTTGCCGGGCGATTTGGTCGTGGTGCGGCCGGGCGAGAAGATTCCGGTTGACGGCGTCGTCGAGTCGGGCGCATCTGCCGTCGATGAATCCATGCTGACGGGCGAGAGTTTGCCGGTAGAGAAGGCGCGCGGTGACTCTATCTTTGGCGCGACCATCAACAAGACCGGCTCGTTCAAATTCAAAGCCACGAAGGTCGGCAGGGAGACTGCGCTACAGCAGATCGTTCAACTGGTGCAGGAGGCGCAAGGGTCCAAGGCCCCGATTGCGCGCACCGCGGACGTCATCAGCGGCATTTTCACTCCCGTCGTCATCTGCATAGCCATCGCGACCTTCGTCCTCTGGTTCGTCCTCGCGCCCGAAGATTCGCGCTTCAGCATGGCGCTCGTCAACGCAGTCTCCGTGCTGATCATCGCCTGCCCGTGCGCGCTGGGCTTAGCGACGCCGACGGCCATCATGGTCGGGACAGGCAAGGGGGCCGAGCACGGAGTCTTAATCAAGGGCGGCGAGTCCCTGGAGACGGCTCACAAGCTACAGGCCATCGTGCTCGACAAGACTGGAACGATTACGAGGGGTGAGCCCGACGTGACAGACATAGTTGTGTCCGGTGAAATCTCAGAAGAGGAATTACTCGGTCTCGCCGCTGCGGCCGAGCGCGGGAGCGAGCACCCGCTCGGCGAAGCAATTGTCCGCGCGGCTGAGCAGCGTGGGATTCAGCTCAACGAAGCTTCTAATTTCAAGGCGGTCGCCGGTCACGGCGTCGAAGCGCAAGTGAGTGGGCATCATCTTCTGCTCGGAAACGTGAAGCTGATGCGCGAGCGCGGCATCAGCTTGGACGGATTTGTCGAGCGCGCGGACGCACTGGCAAGCGAGGGCAAGACGCCCATGTATGTTGCCGCGGACGGGCATCTCGCGGGGGTGATAGCGGTCGCCGACCCGGTCAAGGCGGAATCCGGGGAAGCCGTCGCGGCGCTCGACCGGATGGGGCTTGAGGTCCTGATGATGACGGGGGACAATCGCCCCACCGCCGAGGCCGTCGCAAAGCGGGTCGGAATCCGCAGCGTGCTCGCGGAAGTCCTGCCCGAAGGCAAGGCGCAGGAGGTCCGGCGGCTTCAGCAGGAGAAGAAGCTGGTCGGGATGGTCGGAGACGGAATCAACGACGCGCCGGCGCTGGCACAGGCGGATGTCGGCATCAGCATCGGGACGGGCACGGACGTGGCCATAGAAGCCTCGGACATCACTCTCATCAAGAGCGACCTGCGGGGCGTGGTGACGGCAATCGCGCTCTCGCGAGCGACCATCCGCACCATCAGGCAGAATCTCTTCTGGGCCTTCATCTACAACGTCGTCGGCATCCCCCTGGCGGCGGGCCTCCTGTATCCGTTCACGGGCTGGCTGCTTTCGCCGATCATCGCCAGCGCCGCGATGTCTCTGTCGAGCGTCTCGGTGGTGACGAACAGTTTGCGGCTGCGCAGGTTCAGGCCACCTGTTTCAGGAGCTTAAACGTGGACACGACGGAAATCCTGGTAGTCATCGGCGGGGTGATTGCAATCGCCTTCTCGCTCTGGTACTTCTTCGGTGAGCGTGAGAGGGCGGCTGCTTCCGTAGACGAAGCGGGCGTGCAGGAGATCAAGATTACGATCAAGGGCGGCTATTCGCCGGACGTGATCGTCGTGCGAGAACAGGTGCCGGTCAGGCTCAACTTTTACAGGGACGAGACGGAGTCTTGCAGCGAGCGCGTCGTCTTCGCAGACTTCGGTATCAGCAAACATTTGCCGGCCTTTCAAACGACCGCCGTCGAGTTCACGCCCGACCGCGCGGGCGAATTCACCTTCATGTGCGGCATGAGCATGCTGCGCGGCAAGCTGATAGTCCAGCCCCGGTGATAATCTAATTTCCGCTTGAGGTGCGTGATGAATCGAAGACAATTCGTTAAAGACCTCGGTCTAAGCTTGGCAGTAATGGGGATGAGTGGGCGGGCTGCTTTTTCCTCTGCCGCCGCCGCAAAGCCGCAGCTCGCCGTCACGATGGATGACTTTAATGTCTTCGACCACCCGCTGATGACGGGCGCGGCGCGCAACCAGGCCATCCTGGACGCGCTCCGCCAGTTCAATTTGAGGGCCGCCATGTTCGTCGCGGGCAAGTACGTCGATAACGAGAAGAACATGCCGTTGCTGCGCGCCTGGAACGACCGCAAGCACTTAATCGGCAATCACACCTACTCGCACCGCTATTATCCCAACATTAAGTTTGAAGAGTACACAGCGGACATCGTGCGCAACGAGACGCTCCTCAAGGGGCTTCCGCGCTACCGCCAGTTCTTCCGCTTCCCTTTTCTGAAGGAGGGTAAGACGCCTGAGCAGAGGGACAGGATGCGCGCCTTCCTGAAGGAGCGCGGCTATCGCAACGGGCACGTCACCGTTGACGCCTCGGACTGGTACGTGGACGACCGCCTGCGCCAGAAGTTCAAAGCGGACCCGAAGACGAACGTCAAGCCCTATGGCGAATTTTACCTGAACCATCTCTGGGAGCGCGCGACCTACTACGACGACCTCTCGCGCAAAGTCCTGGGGCGCGGCGTCAGGCACACGCTCCTGATACATCACAACATCCTGAACGGCCTCTTTCTGGGCGAAGTGCTGCAAATGTTCAAGAGCAAGGGCTGGAAGCTGATTGACGCCGAGGAAGCCTTTGCCGACCCTATCTTCGCTTCCGAGCCGCGAATCGCGCCCGCGGGCGAGAGCCTCATCTGGGCGCTGGCCAAGGAGACAGGCAAATTCGACAACCTCCTCAGATACCCTGGCGAGGATGGCGATTATGAAAAGCCTAAGATGGACGCCCTGGGCTTGTGATTATCCACTACGGATTCTCGCTTTGAATTCACCCGTCAGGAGTCTTTTATGCAATACGCGCGGCTCGGCAACACGGGCCTGATAGTTTCGCGCCTCTCTTTCGGCACAATGACGTTCGGCAGCGATCCCTCTATGCCGAACATTTACAAGGTCACGCCGGAGACGGCCGCGGAGATGGTCGAGAAGTCGCTCGAAGCGGGCATCAATTTCTTTGACACGGCGGACGGCTACTCCGCCGGGCAGTCGGAGGTGATGCTGGGCGAGACGCTGGGCCAACGGCGTCGGGACATAGTGCTGGCGACCAAGGTGGGCTTTCGCACGGGCGACCCTTTGACGCAGGCCGGACTCTCGCGGCGACACATCTTAGCCTCCTGCGACTGGAGCCTCAAAAGACTCAACACCGACTACATAGACCTCTACATCGTGCACAAGGAAGACCCCTTCACGCCGCTAGAAGAGACCCTACAGGCTCTGAACGACCTGGTGCGAGCGGGCAAGGTCAGGTACTTAGGATTCTCGAACTGGGCGGCGTGGAAGGCCGCGACCGCCCTCCAGATGCAGAAGGCGAACGGGTGGGCCGAGTTCACGAGCGGGCAGATGTACTACTCGCTCCTGGGGCGCGACGTGGAGCACGACGTGGTGCCTTTCATGCAATCGGCAGGCTTGACCATGAACGTCTGGAGCCCGCTCGCCGGGGGATTCCTGAGCGGCAAGTACACGCGCGACAATCTCAAGGACGCGGAGAACAGGCTCTCCGGTTTTGAATTCCTGCCGCTCGACAAGGAGTTGGGATTCAAGCTAATCGAGAGGATGCGCGAGATGGCAGAGGGGCACGGGGCGAGCGTGGCGCAGGTGGCCTTGAGTTGGCTGCTCAGCAAGCAGGTCGTCTCAAGCATCATCGTCGGCGCGAGCAAACTCCATCAACTCGAAGATAATTTGAAGGCCGTCGAAGTGAAGCTCAGCGCCGCAGAGGTCAGTGAACTGGACGCGATGACGGAGCCTGCGACGCTCTACCCGCACTGGTTCAACAAGAATCTGGTTGACGCCAGGCACAAAGAGATTCTCGGCGCGTCCTGAAGAGACATTTTTAGAGGAACGGTTATGGCAAAAGAGGATGAGTTGGTAAGAAAGAGCGAAGACCATCCGGCAGCTCAAAACAGCGAGGACGAGCGGCCCAAGCTAGTCGAAGTAACGACGTACATCCGCGAGGACCAGGCTTTCGCGCTCGAACTGATGGAGAATGCCGAAAGGGGAAAACGTGGCACAAATTTCGACCGGGCCGAGCTGTTCCAGGAAGCCTTAGACCTGCTCATCAGGGAGCGCCTCATAGCAATCCGGCTCCCTGGAAGCCGCATCGCTCCTCATCGAGGCTGAGCCTGGGATTCATCTTCCGTTTCTGTGCCACCTAAAATCTCCGGCAGATTTTTACTGAAAGCCGAGCGCGGCATGACGCGGTCATAGCCGGACTGCTCTGCCCTTCGCCGCAATTCTGTTTGGACGTGCGAGAAGAAGCCCAGGAGCGGCACTGAGTGCAAGTCCTTGTCCGCCTTTAATAGCTCGGCCAGATTGAACGGGTCGCAGCCTGTGGCGTGCAGGTCCGCGACGACTAGGGCTGGACGCTCCTGTCGCGCGACTTCGACGGCTTCCGCGGCGCTGCGTGTGAAGCGCACTTTCACTTCCAGGTGCTCTGCGACGGCGCGTATCTTCGAGGCGAAGAACATGTCGTCAACCGCGGCCAACACGAACCTGCTCATCAAAGCCCTCTCTACTTTTCGTAACTCTTCCTTCATGCGCCGACGGCTTTGCATTGCCGCGCCGTTTCGCGTAAAAAGACAGTCTCCATGACAACCATCGAGCGAGTCAGCGAGCCGCTTTTCGAGACGGCCCCCGAAGGAGTCGAGCTTGACGACTTCACTCCCACGGGTCGCCTGGAGACCGCGCGCCGCACGCTCGTCATCGTCTCCTACAACATACGCTACGCGGTCGGCTCCTTCTTAATCACCGGCAGCATCGGCCGCCGCCTGGGCCTGCGACGCCCGAAGCGTCGCCCGCTTCTCGTCGAGCGTCATCTGGAAAGCGCGGCCCTGGCCCTTTCCAACGGCGTGCGTCTACCCGTTGCGGACATTGTAGCATTGCAGGAGGCCGACAAACGGACGATGCGCGCAGGAGGCCATGATGTTGCTCGCGAATTGGCGAGCCGCCTGCGAATGCGCTACGCACGCGCCGCGGCCGAGACGCCGCACGACGAAGAGCCGAAATCAAAGCAGTGGTATCTGGATTTCGAGGAGCACATGGAGGCCGGAGAGGAGGGCGACACGGGCGTGGCCATCTTGAGTAGCCTGCCATTTGCGGGCGTGGCGCGCATTGATTTGCCCTGGAGCGATTGCGCCTGGAGGCCCAAGCTTGCGCTCGCCGCCCGCGTTGAAAGTCAGGGCCGCGCGTTGCACGTCTTCAACTCGCACATAGACCCGCATGCCACCATTGAGGGCCAGCTTGAACAGCACGGGGCGATTCTCTCCATGACGCGCGACTTGCAGGGAGCTGTTGTTCTGCTCGGAGACTTCAACACGCTTTCTAAGCGCTCCTGTCTTGAGATGCGCCGCCTGCTGGAGTCGCACGGGTTCACGACGCCGTTTGCGACTGGCGAGGCGACCTGGCGCGCGGGCTTGATTCGCCTGCACACGGACTGGATTTTTGTACGGGGCGCGAAGGTGAAGCGGTGCGGAGTGGCGCGCGGCCTGAGCGTTTCCGACCACTGGCCCGTCTGGGCCGAGGTCGAATTGACGGAGGAAGCCTGAAGGGGCGCGTAATGGGCGACAACCCAGCCATCACCAGCCGCGATAATGCCCTGGCCAAACACGCGCGTGCGGTCCGCGACGGCCGCGTCCGCGAACAAATCTTTATCGAAGGCGTCCGGCTGTGCGAAGAGGCCGCGAGCGCCGCCCTGAACATAGAGGACGTCGTCTACACGGAAAAGCTCGCGCAGGAGGAGCGCGGCGCGCGCCTGCTAGATGACTTGAGAAGCGCGAGCAAGCGCACGGCCCTCGTCAGCGAATCCGTCTTCGCTTCCCTTTCCGACACGAGGACGCCGCAGGGCATCGTCGCGCTGGCTTCCAAGCCGGAAACGAACAGAAGCGCATTTCTGAGAAACGCTTCGGAGACTCCCCTCATAGTCATCCTGCATCGCGTCAACAATCCTTCGAACGCCGGGTCGGTCCTGCGCGCGGCGGAGGCTTCGGGCGCTAGCGGTGCGATTCTAACGGAAGGGACGACGGACATCTTTTCGCCGAAGGCTCTGCGCGGTTCAATGGGGTCCAGCTTTCGCCTGCCGCTCTGGACCGGCGCAGAATTTGGTGAGGCCGTCAATTGGTGCAAAGAGCGTGGGGTTCGCACCGTCTGCGCGGACCTTCGCGCCGGGAGCGCGCACACTGAGATAGACTGGACGGGCCCTTCGGCCCTGATCGTCGGCGCGGAGGCCGCCGGGCTGACCCCTGCGGAGATCGCCCAGGCTGACGAAGCCCTCAGGATTCCCATGCGTGCCCCGGTCGAAAGCCTCAACGTCGCCGTCGCCGCCGCGATTGTGCTCTACGAAGCAGCACGGCAGAGAGCAGTGGTCAGTGGTCAGTGGCCGGTGGTCAGTGATTGAGCCTTCGGTTAATTGCCGCGTAGCGGCAGGTTGAGTTTAGCCCGGCCTTTTAAGGCCGGGAAGAGGGCGAGAATAAAACGGCGTCGCGTCAGCGACGATTGAACCGAAAGGCCAGATTGATT
>DATEMM010000128.1:0-23867 GCA_035275605.1 Pyrinomonadaceae bacterium | reverse complement strand
GAGGAAGAAGAGAAGGCAGTGGCCGGCGCTTCGGCCGCGCAGTAGTAGTAGAAAAGTCCCGTCAGGGACAGATGAAAATAGCCCAGCACTTCAGTGGTGGGTGTCGAATGGGTATCACGATTGAGTCCCGCAGGGACGGTTGAGGATTTCAGCCGTCCCTGCGGGACTCAACATTTATTTCGCTTAGTTCCCAGCCATAAATGGCCGGGCTATTTTCATCTGTCACTACGGGACAACATTACATTGACCCCGCACGTTATTTGATTTCCCCGAGCGCCTTGCGCGTCGCCGCCAGCAGGGCGTCGGGGCCGACGGGTGCGCCGGTGGCTTTTTTCATCCAGAGGTCCGGGACGACGCTGCCGACCTTGGCCATCCGCTCGAACTCGGGGCCGATATGGCCGGCCTTCTCCATCTGCTCCTCTATCTGGAAGGCGATCATGTGGCCGATGGGATAGTCCGGCAGGTAGAGGAACGAATCGATCATGTGCGAATAAATCCCCAGGAGCACCACGTCGCGCTTCTTGAAGACCGGCGCGTAGTACTTGTTCCAAACGTCCTTCGCGATCTTCAGCGTAGCCTCTTTCAACTCCGCGGGCGTCGCCGAAGGGTGGTCGTACATCCAGTGCCAGACGGCCATGTCAACGAGCGCCACCCCGGCAATCTCGTAAGCTCCCCAGAAATCGTCCAGCGTCTTGAGGGCGCGGCTCCTGGCGTCCTGCTTGGCCAGTCCCAGTAGCTCCAGGTCGTGGCCCTGGAAGACGAAGGCGAGTGCCTCCGTGAAGGCAGTGTTCGGCACGCCCTGGAGCGTGTAATAGTCTATGTCGTTCAGCGAGAAAGTCTGCTCGACGTTGTGCCCCATCTCGTGGACGGCGATGTTGAAGCCCTTGTAGTCCATACCGTTTTGGCCCACGCGCGTGCGCAGGTGCGCCTTAGCCTGCCGCATGCTCGCGCCCATCGCATGGCCAGAGCCGCGCGCCGGGTCAACCACTATGTTGTTGGCCAGGTACTCCGCGCGCTCCTTCGTGAAGCCGAGCTGCATGAGCAGATTCGGAATCTCTCTCTTGTAGGATTCGGCGGTCTGATATTTCTTCGAGACGACCTCGTCCAGTTGCGTCTCCGTGTAGGTTCCGCGCGGGCGAAAGCCGTTGTACCAGATGTCGAACGGCTCCAGGGGACGGCCCAGGCGCGACTCGATCAGCTTGGCGACTTCGGGGACGAGCGGCGAGGTGAGCACCTGCTCGAACATCTTCTGGACGCGCGCTTCGGGAATCTCACGGTTCTCGTTGAAGCGACGCGCGATGAGCGTGGGCGCGGTCGGCGAATACGGGTCAAGCTTCCTCGAAGCCTGAAACGCGAGCAGCAGTTTCGCGTAGCGCGTGTTCGGCTCGGGCGCGTTCGTCGGAGGCTTGCTCTGCGCCGCAGCACCCGGCGCATCGTCCCAGTCCTTGACGGCTGCGGGCTTAACCTCGTTGGTGAAAGGGTTCCAATCGACGGCCGGGTTGTTGACGACCACCTCTGGGATGGTCTGCGTGACGATGCGCTCCATCACCTGTTGCATGGCGCGCTGCTTGGCCAGCCCGTTTTTGGCGTCGCTGTAATCGGCCTTGATCTGGTCTCGCAGGTTCCAGTGCGAGAGCAGGCGCATCTTCGCAGGGAAGAGGCGTGTGCCCCCATCAGTGATGACATGGTGCATCCAGATGTTGTACTCCGCTATGTAGCGGTCCACCTCGGCGGAGGCGCGCGCCAGCTCCAGGTTCACCTCCGCCGGAACGCGCTTGGAGAAGCGTTGTGCCAGCCGGGCCTCGGCCCACTGGCGTCTAGACCAGTTCTCGCCCTGCGACAGCCGCTCCTCAAGCGTGGTCAGAGGGAAATTGAGGAGCACGACGAATGCCAGCTTGTTCCGGAAGAAATCGTCGGTCACGTGCGCGGACGAATCGTAGCCTGCGAACAACTCGTCGAAGGGAAGAATCTCGCCGCGGTCAAGGTCTGACTGCTGGCGAAACTCGCGGCCAATCTCCTGCATGTGGCCGTCAATCTGCTCCAGATTGTACTGGAAGCGCTCGAACATCTTGTCGAGCGTGGCCTGGTCGCCGGCGAAGTGCGTCCTCACGAATTCCTCAAAGACGCCGGCGTCGCCGTCTTCCGCGCGCCAGAAATTCATGACCTGTCTGAGGCCGCGCGTGATGCGCGCTCGTTCCTTCTCGCCGTACTTGGCGACCAGCTCCGCTTCGAGTTTGGTCATTGATTCTTTCATCCAGGGCAACTGCGCTGCGCCTTGCCGCGCTGCGCTGCTACTGGGAGCGGCCGTCGCGCGACCACATGTCACGGTGCTTGTAAAGAGGGCGAAAGAGAGACAGAAAACAGTGAGCGTGCGAAGAAAGGCAGGGCGCATACTTTCCTCCGGTCGGAAGTTTGATGTGATGGCCGAAAACGGGTACGGAAAACTTCTCTTTATGGTTCGTTGCCTAAGTCGGGTACGGGCCGCCCGAGCGAGTTTGTATAGATGTCCTCGATCTGGTCGCGCTTGGCGCGGGCCTCCTCGTTGTTCGGGTCGTAGCGCAGCGTGCGGCGAAAATCCCTGAGCGCGAACTTGTAGAGGCTCGGGTTGCCCGCTTTATAGAAGACGTTGGCGCGCTCCAGATAAGCAGAGGCCGCGGCCATCTTGTCGGCCTGCTTAGCGCCGGGAGCTTTCGCTTTCGCCTCCGCCTGTTCGACCTTTTTATCGAGCGCGGTGGTGTCTGTGCCGGAAGAGCCGCCCGCCTGCGGGGCGCTACTGCCAACCGGCGGGACTCCGTGCGCTGGCACAGCGGGCTCTCCTCCGGGCGCTTGCGCAGACTGGGCGGGCGTCCTGACGGTCGCCGTCGGCATCGCTTCCGCGCCCCCGTTGGATGACTTGCTCTGTTGCGACGAGCCGCACGCAGTCAAGAGGAGAGCGGCGGTCATTAATAGCAGGGAAAGGATAATGGTTCGCATGGCCGGAATTATGTCCACGTTTCGCGGTTAAAGCAAATGATGGAAGGCGCGCCCTTAAGACCGCGCCGGTCCGCCGAAGGTGTAGGGGATTTTGGGCGTGTCAACGGGAAGACGCCAGTGGTCCGGGTCCTCGTAGCTGTACGCCTGGTTGACTAAATTTATCAGACAACTCGGCTCCTGGGCGACGTTCTGGATGCCGTGCCAGACGCCCGGCGGGACTATGATCAGAGCCGGATTCATTGGCCCGGCGTGAAACTCGTTGACGAGCCTGTGCGTGGGCGATTTCAAGCGGGCGTCAAAGAGCACCACTTTGATGAGGCCCTGGCTGACGAAAAGTCGATCCGTCGTGAGTTGATGGGCGTGCCAGGCGGAGACGCCTCCCGGTGGGAGAATCTTTTGAAAGACCTGGCTCACTTCGCCGTCATCGAGCGCCCAGTCGGTTCTGAATATCTCCGTCAGAACGCCGTTCTCCTTCACGACGTTTTTAATGCGCTTGATCTTCACCCCGTCAATCAGTTTCTGGATAGGCTCCCAATCAGGGGTGATGTGGTACTGGTCCTTGGCGCAACCCTCAATCCAGCCGCTCTCGGGAGTAAAATCAGATTCCTTTTCACCAAATGCCTTCAAACTTAAAACCCCCTACTGCGATGAACGCTCTCTGTTTAATCCTCGCTCGCGCCCCAGAGGCTCCAGCCCGCGTATGCGTCTGAGGCGATCAATAAACTTGCCCTTACGAAAATAGAGAAAGAAGTTCCTCACGGCTATCGGGTCGAGGCGCGCGGCGACGCACGCTCTAACCAGCAAGTTCCTCAAAGCCCGAAGCACCAGCGTGCCCGCAGGATACCACCTCAGCCAGGGCGTCTCGTAGTTAAGAGTTATGCTCGTCAACTCTCTGGCCCGAAAGTCCGGCTCGTCGCGTATGCGCTCAAAGTAGAGCTGGTTCTCCCACGCCTCCCGGTTAGCGTAAACCCCGCGGCGCGTCCCCGAAGTGATGGCCACGACCGTCATCCGCGCGACCAGCCTGAGGTCTTTGCCAGCCTTCCATGCCCTGTAGAGCCAGTCCTGGGAGGGAATGCTGTAGCACTCCCGGTAAAACCGCCAGGGGCCCACCTCTTCGGCCAGCTCGCGGCGCAAGAGCCAGCAGGAGGCCGGGACTAGCAGCCCTGGTTCGTAACGCATGCTCGGCGCGGCGCACCCCAGGGAATTTTTCCCAGCCTTCATGACCGTATCGACGAGGGTGAAGACCAGGTCCGCCCCGGTCTTTTCTATCTCTTCGAGCGCCGCCTCAAGATGGTCCGGCAGCCAGAGGTCGTCGTGGTTGAGATATGCTATGTAGCGTCCCAGCGCGCGCCGGAACCCCTCGTTGTTAGGCCCGGACTGTTCCCCTACATTATCTTTCAGGTTGATGAAATGGATTCGCGGGTCGCCGTAAGCCGCAATCGTCTCCTCTGTATCGTCCGTGCAGGCGTCGCCGACGACCCACAGCTCCCAGTCTCGGAAAGTTTGCCAGCGGACGCTTTCGATGGCCAGCGAGAGGACGTTACTACGGTTGTAGGTCGCAGTAATGATAGAGATGAGAGGACGCGGTGAAGATGACATTTTCGGAAGACGCCGGAAAATCAACAACAGAGTGAGACGGAATACTAGCACACCGCCTCCAACCGCAAAAACGGCGCAAACGGGAAATCAAGCCCGTTTGCGCCGTCGCGGAAGATTGCGCTCGAATCAAATCCTTCGGTTTCAGCCCTTCTTGACGTGGCAGTCGTCGCAGGTCACCGGCGCTTTGATCTTCGCGTCGCGCTTCTTGGCTGCGTCGTGGCACGTGTTACAGTTGAGGTGGTAGGCGATCTCGTTGGTCAGCTTGCCAGAAGGCGGGCGGTTCATCTCCTTCGGGTAGGTCACGCTCTTTGGCGGATACTCGTCCGTCTCTTCCGCCGATGCCTGGAAGTGGCAGGCGCGGCACGATTTGACGGCCTCCTTGGAGGTTTCGAGCTGCTTGGCCGTCAGCACCTCTTTCCGCTCGAACTTCGCCAGGAACGCTATCCCTTTCGGCGCGGAAGGCTGGTCCGTATGGTGGCAATCAACGCAGGCTGCGACGGTCTTGCCGTCCGGGCCGTAGAGGGGGAGCGTGCTGTGCTTGACGTGGTCGAACGCCGCCTCCGGTTTCAACTCGCCGGACTTCGGGTCGTCGCTGTCTTTGGCGAGGATGATGGGCTTGTCCGGCTGCGTCGCGCTCTCGTTCGGAATCGCCTTGCCGCCGGTATCAACCGCGTGCGGCGGGTCAACGCCGTCAGGCGGTGCGGCTGGAGGCGCGGAACTCGCGACCAAGCCCCCAGTGGGCGGGGCAGAGTTGCACGCCATCACGCCCAGATAACCTGAAATGGCCAAGACCAGCACGAGTAGTTTTAGCTTCATGATTGCCTGTCCTCGAAGATTTGGACGACCGGGAGCAGTCTCCGCTCGGGTTTAGATAGGGGGAGATGATCTGGCGCGAGGGGTGACGCCGCCGTCCACCTTCCGGCTTTTGACCGCGTCGAGGCGAGAATATAGTCGTGCCCGCGCAGTTGTCAAACTTTTCTTCCCGCCAGAGTCCTGGCCCAAAGTAAAAGCTGGCCCCGCCGGGTTCAAATAGCGGCGACGATTTTCAGTCACAGTCTATTTGCGCCGCTTGTGTCTCTCCATCGCCAGGTTAAAACTCAGGACCTTCTCCCGCAGCGTTTTCGAGAGCCGTTGCTTTTCCGTCTCGTCACGGCACGCGGCGAGTTTCTCTCTGAGAACTTCGATCTCCTTCAAGGTCTCGACCTCTTCGGGGACGAACTGGCCTTCCTTCAAGATGGAGTAGCAGATTCGCAAATCCTCCGGCGTTTGAAAATAGCCTTCGAGGTCTATGGGCTTACCCTTGCCGGGGAGATTGTCGAACTCCCCTTTGGCCACGGCCTTCCTGATCTGGTCTTCGACGAACTTTTCGATGGACATACTCTACCTCCCGGCGCGCTCAGCCGCCATTGCTTACCGGAGGATACGTAGGGGAATGCGGAATTGTTCGAGCAGCAGGAGCGAAACGCCAATCGCTCCTGCTGCTCACGCGAAGGACAAAGCGTCAGGGAGCGAGCGTATCGTAGGTGTAGGTCGAGTTGACGTTCAGCACCTGGCGAGGCGTGGCGCTGCCGCCAAGCGGCGAGGCAATCTGGTCGTCGATGCGGTGTCCCGCCAGGAAAGCACCGGCGTTCTGGGCCGGCACGTAGTTGCGCCCGTGCGCGCGCATCCAGGCTTCCCACAAACGATCCACGTTGCAGTGATTCATGTAGAAGATGGGGTCGTTGGGCGAAGTGGACGGCGACATGTCGCCGCCAACCCAGACGTGCACACGGTTGTGCAGCCCAGGCCCCGAGACGTCGTTGCTCCAGCCCTCCACTCGATTACGGAAGCCGCCCGCGCTGGTGTCCCAGTTCGCCCGGTCGTAAGGAGTCAGCGCGAGCGCGTTGATCACGCTCTGCGTCGTCGGCAGGGTGGCTATGTCGTCGCCGAAAAAACGCCGAAGACCGCGGTTCACGGAGACGAGCGAGCCCTGTGAGTTTGCCACGATGCGCACGCGCCAGGTGTTGGGGTCGGCCGGGCGAAAGGCGAAGGGGCCGGTCTGTATGGGATCGCCCTGCCCGCCCATGCAGTTCGCACGCCAGATGAGGGCCGTTTTTTGCTGCGCCGCGGGCAGGTCGCCGTCCGCCGCCCAGTTCCAGTAGGGCAGGCCGAAGTTGGCGTCCGTGAGCACTCTTTGCAGGTTGCGCTCCAACACCATCAGCATCACCCTGTGCCAGGGGAGGAAAATGGGGCCGCGGTGGGCGGCGTTGCGCCCGGCGGAATTGCCGGGCGGGGTCAGCCTCATCATGGTGACGTGGTGCCAGACGGAGAAGAGGTCGTAAGTGCTGACCTGGCGCACAGGGCCGGGGATGCCCAGGTTCGCCGTGGTCCTGCCGCTGTTCTCCTGCTTCAGCAGCTTGACGCCCCGTATGAATTGGTCGCGCACGGTCGGGTCCGCCAGGATGTTCTTTCGGATGACAGCCATCTTATTTACCTCCCTTCGCGGCATGCTTGTGAGACGCATGGTCGTGTCCGCCCGCAGACTTCTTGGCGCTCTTCTTGGAGGCAGACTTTTTCCCGGCAGACTTCTTCGAGCTTCTCTTCTTCTTGAAGTCTTCGGGGAAGTTGTCGATCAGGCTTCTGACCAGACCGACGGCCGAGGTGAACTGGTAGTTCGGCAGGGCGTGACAATGTAGGTTCCCGTCATTGTCCACCCCTAGGGGGGCCAGCAAAATCTCGCCGTCCACCTCGATCCTGTAAGTCGTCTGAATCGAGATGTGATGACCCTCGTACTCATCTTCGCGCACCGTTTCGACTGAGCCATCGCCGCCGTGTTCATGGTGCATAGGCTGCGGCTGGCTGGCCAGGTAATCGGCCAGCGCTTCCGGCCCGGAAGCTTTCTCAAGTTTATCGAATTCCATCAACCTTCCTCCTCTCGTGTCTGAGGTCACACTGTGGGTGTTGGATGTCGCTCCAACTATCAGCTTCTCCTGCCCATGTTCGCGTCGGCGCGCAAAGCTACACCTGAGGACGCCACTGCCCGCTCGCCCTCTTATTTCTGGGCCATGGGCTTGCGCGGCAATTTCTCGTCCATCATCGCCGTGTTGTAAATGAACGCGGCCATGATGACAGCGTTCTGCTTCATGTCGTCGCCGATGATCCGGTCGAAGACGTCCTGGTTCGAGTGGTGCGTGCGCGTTTCGTACTCGATCTCGTCCTGTATGAACTGGAAGCCGGGCAGCCCCACCGCGTCGAAAGAGAGGTGGTCGGTCCCGCCCGTGTTCGAGATGGAGAGCGTCGAGGCGCTCCACTCGCGGAACGGCGTGAGCCACTGGCGGAAAATGGGGCGCACCTGCTCGTTGCCCTGCAAGTAGACCCCGCGGATGCGGCCCGTCCCGTTGTCCAGGTTGAAATAGGCGCTCAGCTTCTCGTGCTCGGGCTTAGGAGTGAGAGGGCCGTTCGCCGCGCGGAAGGCTTCTATAGAGCCATCGCCGTAAGTGCCAAAATGCTGCATGACGTAGTAGCGGGAGCCTAAAAGCCCCTGCTCCTCGCCGCTCCACAGCGCAACGCGGATAGTCCGGCGCGGTTGCAGTTTCAGCGCCTGGAGGATGCGCACGGCCTCCATCGCCGTGGCGACGCCCGCTCCGTTGTCCGTCGCGCCTGTGCCAGCGTGCCAGGAATCCATGTGGCCGCCGAGCATGACGATCTCGTCCTTAAGGTCTGTGCCGGGAATCTCGGCGACCGTGTTGTAGCCCATCAAATCCTTATCCTGAAATTCTACCGCCAGGTTGACGCTCATACGCACGCGCTGCCCCTGCTGAATCATCCGCACGATGCGGTTGTAGTGTTCCGCGGCGACGACCAGTTGCGGCGGGAAGCGCGGCGCGTTCTCGTCCCAGGGCGAGATGCGGCGCGGCGCGCCCGGCGCGTTCGGGTTCTCGACGAAAGGCTGCGGCACGACGGCCGACTGCACGAAGATCGTCCCGCCGTCCCCGCGCCGGCTCGGCTCCAACAGCACCGCCACGCCTTCATCCATGAAGAATTGGTACTTTTTGGCCAGGAGCATGGCGTCGGCGCGCTGCTGCGGGTTCAGTTGGAACTGGCGCGGCGGAATCGATTTGGGGTCTGGCGCATCGGCCAGCCTCAGCAAATCTTTTTCGTCGCGACGCTCGCCGAGCGCTTCAAAGTGCGGCTTGACCTCCGGCGGCGGGCTCATCAGCACGATCGCTCCCTTGAGCTTCCCCTTGTAGCTCATGAGTTCAGCCTCCGTCTTGGCGTCAACGTAAATGACGTCGGCGTTGAGCGTCCCCTTGATGCCGGGCGACCATGCCTTCGGGTAGGCGATGAGCGGAATGGCCTGCGGCTCCGTGACCTGCGCCGAAAAACTCTTGAGCGTCCAGCCGCGCCCGAAAGGCCCCCAGGATTCTAGGTGCGCGTTCTGCAAGCCCCACTCGGCGAGCTTGTCGCGCGTCCACTCGTTGGCCCGCCTCATGTTCGGCGAGTTAGTCAGGCGCGGGCCGATGACGTCCGTCAGGTAGCTCAGAATCTGCATCACCTGCGAGCGCTTGGTCCCTTCCTCCTTGATGCGCTCAATCGGGTTGTTCGGGTCTTTGGCTGGCTGAGTTTGCGCGGCGGGCTGCTGCGCGCTGACAACGAAGCCTTGAAGCAAGAGAGCGAAGAGAAGCGGCGCGACCAGGAAAGAACGACGAGACATAGCAGAGAAATCTCCTTTAGCGAGGTTATTTGTTACAGGAAAACTATTATTTCAGTCAGAAGTTAAGCGGCGCTGTGCATCGTCAGCACGGCGTTGCCAGTCTGCCGGACTGCGCTTCACGTGAAAGCATGCGAGAACAACTATAGTATCGCCCGATACGACATAAAAGAGCGCGTATGGAAATTTGCGCAGAAGCGCGCGCCGAACTTGCGCATGCACTAACTGGTGAGAGGTCGGGTTGCGCCGAACGCCGGAGAGGCAGGCATCTGCTACGCGTAAGAACTCGAGCCCGAGCCCTTCGCTGCGCCCTTCATACCAATCGAAGGCCTCTTGAATTTCATTCGCTGCTTCAAGACGAACGACGACCTTGTAAGTCATGCAGACCTACGCACCTTCTCTTTTAGCTCATCCCAGGGAATGCCTTCTTCAGGATTCTGCGCGTAAAGCTCCAGGCGGCGGTCGAGTTCCTGCCTCTCCGCGTCCGTTAGCGGAAGAGCTTCGGGAACCGCTGCGATGCTATCCCAAATATCCTCCGCTAGCTGAATGCGCTCGGCTACGCTCATTTGAAGAATATCGGTCAGTTGCGTGCTCATGATAGCGATACGATAAGACTTTATGGTGTCACAAGCAAGGGGCTTCACAAACGGAACGTCTGCCCCGTATGACAGCGCTTGCAGTCGTTGAAGTTTGTCTCGCCGAAGGTGCGCTGGCCGTTGTGACAGGTCGCGCAGCTTTGAGCGCGCGTGTTGGGGAAGTGCTGCGCCGGGACGGTGGAAGTGACCTGGCGCCCCTGCGCTAAGCCGCGCGCGCCGACATTGTGGCAGCTCTCGCAACTGAGGCTCTGGCGTGGTCCGTGCTCCGCGTGGCTGAAGCCTATGTTGAACGAGCGCGCCGCGGTCGTGGTCCGCGCGTAGCGGCCAGGGCCGTGGCAGGCCCCGCACGAAGAAATATCAATCCCGCGTGATTGCCGTCCGGCCGTGTGGCACTGGTAACAGGTCTGGTGCGCGCCGAGCCCCACGGGAATGCTCTTCGCCACACCGCGGCGCGCGGGCGCATGGCAGGAGGCGCAGCCAGCCTGCGGGCGTGCCTCGGCGAGCCCCGTGGTGTGCTGCGCGTGGTCGAACTCCGTGTTGAAGCTCCGCAGGCCGGGGAATTTTTTGAGCGGCGGGTTCTGCTGGCTGAGCCCCTCCGTCGTGTGGCAGATCGTGCACAGGGGGCTGTTAGGCGTGGTGAACTGCGTCTGGTGACAACTGATGCAGTCCTTGTGCTGGGGGAACCTGGGCTCCGCTGAGTTGTCTCGGCGCGTGTGGCAGATGGCGCAGCTCCAGCGCCCTGTTAGCGCGGCGTGCGCGCCAGGGTACGAGTGCGAGAATTTGGCATAGTCCTGCGCTGGCACAAAAGGAGTGGCTTCTCGTAAACCGGCGACGAACGATGGCGGCGCATCATTGGCGATTGCTGCAACGCGCCCGCCCGTCAAAAGGGTGATGAATCCGCAGCAGAGGAAGAGGACGAGGACAGTGAGCGACAGCGCGCGACTTCTCTTCGCGCCCTGCCTGCGCGCCTGCGTGTCGGCCTTTGCCCTCAAGGTTGAATCGGTCTGCTCTGTCATTGCGGACACTGTTGTCCCAGCACCAGGTAGTGGCTGCACGGCGGCCTTTCGCGGCCGATGACGCTGGTGTGGCAGCCGATGCAAGTGTAAGTCTTGTTGCCTGTGTCCTTCGCCTCTTCGGCCATCTCGGAAAAGATAGTTAGATTACCACCCTCTTTACGCAGCACGGGCGAGGTGCTGATGTGGCAGGGCGCGCAGGTGGCGATGGGCACGTCCGCCTTGGGGATGTTGAGCGTCTCCATCTGCGTGATGTTGATGTGGCAGGTCGTGCAGCCTATGTCGTGGTTCGGCGTCTCGTGGCGAAACTTGATGGAGAGGCGCTTGGGCCAGGCCGCGGGCCAGGTCTTGAACCACCCGGCGGCGGCGGGCGAGAGCAGACCAGGGAGCTGCGCCGCCTCTGACGCGGCTCGCTTTCTTTTAGTGTACTCGCCCTGCGAGAGGTGGCAGCCTGCGCAGTCGTCTTTGAGCGGTGGCTGCGACTGCCAGTGGCAGTTGAAGCAGGAGGCGTGGCCCGCCGGCACAGTCTTGAAAGTGCCCTTCGCCTCCGGCTTGAAAGTGACTTCCGTCCCGCCAACCGCAATCTCCGCGGGCGCTCGCTCATCCGTCAGATGACAGGTGGCACAGTTATCCAGGACCTGCGCTGGAGGCGCATCCTCGGGCGTCTTGAAAGACGCGCGGGCGAAGCTCCAGTTCCGGCCATCCTCTCGGGCGGGTTCTCCTTCCGCGCCGCGACGCGCAATCACGCTCTGGTGCAGGCTGTGCGGGAAATAGCCTGGGAACTCGCGCGCCACCTGCTCGTCCCCCTGCTTGGGGAACGGGTAAAGGTCGCGCGCCGTGAGCCGCGGGCTGGAGCGCGTGTGGCAGACCGTACAAATCTGCGGGGAGCCTCCCCTGAAAAATTGCTGGCGGTGGCAGCGCACGCAGCTATCGTGGTACGGATAGCCTTCGACGCTCGGCTTCGTCGCGGCTGAAATCTTGTCGGGCGCGGACGGCGACTGAATGGTGTGGCAGTCCGCGCAGTCCAGCTTCGCCACGGGCTGTCGATGATCTTCATGCCTGAAGCGCGAATAGTTGCGCCCGGCCCTGGCTTGTGCCTGATTCGAGGGCGCAGGGCGCGTGCGGCGTGCGGGAGGCGTGCGGCGGCGTCTTTGCTGCGGCTCGACCGCAGTGGAAGAGGTCCGCGCGTAGAGGAAGGGAAGCGAGAGGAGCGCGCAAAAGGTTACGAGGGCGACCACGCGGCTTCTCGTCGGGCGCTTTCCGGCTTCGCTCTGCCTCACTGTTCTTCGGGACCCTTTCTCGGCTGCCGCTGCGCGCGCCTATTGACCGGCCAGCTTTCCGTCTTCCGCGCGCGGTGTAGAGGTCGCGGAAGCTTCCGCGACCTTCCTGCCGACGAAGAAGTTGGCGCGCTTCTTTTTCGACGGGACGTTGGCCAGGAAGACCGGCGTCACGGCCAATTGGTCCGGCTCCCCTGCCTTCGGCCCCTTGATAGTGATGGCGGTCGTTTCCCAGATGATGGCCTCGCCGTCCACTTCCACGGGCGCGAGGTTGGAGATGTAGTAGGTGCCGGGGCAGAGGTCGTAGAAGTAGGCCACGCCGCGCCTGTCCGTCATGGCCGTGCGAATGGAGCCCGCGGGCACATTCATAGATTGCTCTGCCGCCCGGACCATTGCGTCCAGCCATTTGGTCTTCGCCGTGTGGAAACCGATTCTGAGCTCCGGCGCGGACAGGGGCTCGTAGTTCGTCGCCCACTTACGCGCGAGCTCCTGGTCGCCTTTCAACTTCTTGAGGGCCTCGTTGTAGGCGCGCGTGAATTCCGGGACGCAAGCGGCGTCCGATGCAGTGCAGGTGACTTCTTCGCGCCGCAGCTCTCGGCAGTAGATGGTGTCGCAGTTGTTGTCTTCCAGCCACTTGATGAGTTGCGGGCTGGCCTTCACGCTCGCGTAGTAGGCGCGTCGCGTCGGCGCGCGGCCCACGCTCTGGAGCTTGTCCAGGTTGAAGGGGCAGGAGGAGAGGTAGAAGCGCTTGCGCGCAAGCTGCGTGACCTTGTCGTCCTGCAACAGGGGCTGGTCACCCTTCTTATAGACGGCCGAGAGTTGAATGACGCGAGGCGCGAGCTTCGTGCAGGGCTGGGCTGGCGCGCAGGGTGTCGTCGCAGCAGTGGCTCCCGGCGTCGAGGTGGGAGTTGGCGTCGGCGTTTGCCCTCTGGACGCTTGCGCGAAACCGACGAGCAGGCACACGACGACCGACGCCGTCATCAAGACTGCCCTGCATTTTCGCAGCGGAAGCGACATGGCAGATCAACTTGCGAGGGTCTCTGGCTGCCTTTATTGCTCCAAGAGGGAGCGGTTGAAAGCTCGGATGATTATCTGGCCCTGGTTGCTGCGGGCTGTTTGGCTACGCCGCCGCGCGCCTCCTCCAGCTCGCTGGCGAGTTTCGTCAGACCGGCGTTGCCTGGATTGACTTCTCGTAATTTGGCGAGCATCTGTTCGGCCTCGCCAAGACTGCCCTTCTTAATCAGCGCGACAGTCATGTTCTGTAGCGTCTGCTCGTGGCGCGGGTCCAGTTCGAGCGAGCGGCGAAACTCCTTGATGGCCCGATCCAGGTTCTGCTCCTTACGGAAGAGAAAGGTCAGCCCGAGGTCCGTGCGGACGTTGATGTCCTTCGGGTTCTTGACGAGCGCGGCCGTGTACCACTTCTCGGCCGTCTCGTAGCGCTCGGTGTCAAAGTTGGCGTTGCCCAGGGAGACTATCGTCTCGTAGTTGTCCGGTCGCAGTTGATTGGCGCGCGTCAAAAGCTCTATGGCGTCATCGAAGCGACGGTTCCGGTAGAGCGCTGCGGCGGCGCTCATCTGCACCTCGAAATTATCCGGCTCAGCCTGCGCGCGCTCAATTAGCGCCTGCTCTTCTCCGCTGGTGCCCTGTTCCTTGACGGCGTTCGAGGGAAGCGACGAGCCGCCCGGCTGTGCAGCCTGCCCGGCTGCGGTTGCGCCCGCCGCAGCGTTGCTGCGCGGCGCGTAGCCCTGCTGGTTGACCGTATTGGCGAAGACGTACCCGACGAACACTCCCAGCAGGACGCCGATAATCGAGTACAGGATGTTGTCTTTCGTCATAAGCAGTAGTCAGTGGTCAGTGGTCAGTGGTCAGATGAAATCAGTTTTTAACTGACCACTGACCACTGACCACCGGCCACTGTTCTTACGCGTAAGAGTGTAGACCGGGGAGCAGGTAACTGACACCCAGATAAGTGAAGATGACGAGGAGGAACGCCACGACGGCAAAGTAAGCTGACTTTCTTCCATGCCACCCTCTCGCGATGCGCGAGTGCAGGAAAGCCCCGTAAGTCAACCAAGCCACAAACGCGCCAGTCTCCTTCGAGTCCCAGCCCCAGTACCGCCCCCACGATTCATTGGCCCACACCGCTCCCGTCATCAGCAACAGGGCCAGCCCCGCAAACGCCACCCCGGCCAGCTTGTACACCAGGCTGTCCAGCTTCTCCGCGGGCGGCAGGTGCTCCCTCAACTTTTCGGTCCTAAAGCCAAACAGCGTGACGAACAACGTTCCCGCAAACGCCGTGATCAGAGCCGACAACTCCACCGGATTGGCCTTCGGGCTCAGCTTCAGGAGCGGAGCATTTCGCCTGACCATCTCCTCGCCCTCGGCCCGCAACTGCTCCGAACTGAGCATAGCTATCTGCTCCGGCGCCTCCTTCTGCTGTTGATGGACCCAGACGGCGAACTTCTCATACTGTCTCTCATCAATGCAGGCCGCGCTTGCGCCCCCGGTCTCCGCGCAGGGCTTGATGGCAGCCGCGCTCTTGACCTGCGAGACGAAGAGCAGGATGGCACAAGCTTGAGCCACGAGTGAGAGCTTCAGGAGACGGCGTCCCCACTTCCTGGCCGCTTCGTCCTTCTGCCACAGGTACTTGATGAAAGTGATGATGGTCGCCAGAAGCAGCACGCCTGAGACTACCAGCGCCCACCCGACATAAGGCAGGTTGGCCCTTAAGCCAATCGGCGAGCGGGCATCTCCGATGAAGGTGGAGGCCGTGTAGGTGCCAAACGTCGAGGGAGAGAAGACTGAGAACTTACTGATAGTGGCTATGACCGCGATGGCGAAGATGCTTGACCAGATGGCGAAGGCTTCGACCTTGACCCCGTCCTTCAAAAGATAGATGACGGCTACGGCAAAGCAGACCAGTGCCACCCCGTAGGAGAGCGATGCGATGCCGACGTGAATGGGACGCCAGTAGGAATCCAGCACTGCCGGCAGTTCGATGAACTCTCCGCCGATGAACCTTGCCAAGAGAAGGATCAGGGCGGCTAAGGGCAGCGAGATAGCTCCGAGGAAGCGGAAGTTCTTCCGGTGCGCTATCAGGAGAGTGGTGATGCCTGCGCCGAAGGCAAAGGCCAGACTTAGGTCATAAAGGTTAGCGAAGGGAATGTAGCGAAAGGCCCAGGGCATCTCCGCTAGGCGTCCCTGACTTAAGTAGGTCTGGAACTCTCTGTCGTGGGCGGCTACCCAGCGCACGCCCCAGCTCGACAGGTTGAAGAAGACCCCTAGAGTCGTGCACCACAGGCCCAGCTTCTGTGCCCAGGAGGTTGGTGCGTAGAGGTTCGTCAGATGAAAGACCGCCGCCGTCAGATAGCTGGCCAGGGCCAGCATCATCAACGCTCCGTCACTGACGAAGTGCTCTCCGCCTACTCGAATCCTCAAAAGGACCAGCAACACAGACCCGCCGAGGGCCAGAATCGCCGGCAGGTATGAAATGAGGACCGAGCGCCCGGCTTTGGCTTCCTGCCCGGATGAACCGATGATGGCGGGTTGTTTTAGAACTTCACTCATGATTCTTCAACCTCTTGCGGCTTTCCGCTAATGTTATTGATGAGCCGTTTGAACCGTCCCTCGAAGGCCAGGCGGTTGCGGTTGGTGTTGCCGCCCAGCACCACTTCATACGCGCCGCCGGCCTTCTCTTCGATGAGCGCCCAGACCCTCTGGTGCGAGAAGAAGAAGACGGCGACGAGAGTCAGCGCCAGCAAACCGAACCCTATGTAAACCACCGTCGAGCCGGGGTCGTGCTGGATCGAGAGCGCGTGCATGTAAGGCACTTTCTCGAAATCAACCAGGCGATAGGTGTAGCCGCCGACCGGGCGCTTCGCAATCGGCGCGTTCTCGGCCATGCCGGGCGGAAAGGCGAAAGCCCTGTCGGCCTGTCCCTGCGGCGGTTTCACGTTAAGAATGGCCGCCGGGTTATTGTAATCACTAGTGTCTACGTTCTTGTCGTCTCGGACGCTGACATCGGCCCAGAAGTCTGCGAGCGCAATTACAGTCCCGTCCGGCAGCGTGGCAGACCCGTCGCGCGGGATCGTCACGTCCAACGGCTCGCCGCCCTTCTCCGGCGTCAGCCGCACTGTCACGGTGCGCGCCATCCCTGCGGGTGCGAAGCTCGCCTGGAAGAAGCGATAGCCGCGATAATCGTAGGGCGCATTCATGTGCACCAGCGCGTCGTGCTCGCCGGACTCGTCCTTGATCCGTATGCGCGTCAGCCAGTCGGTCGTGTTGCCGGCCGTAATCGGGCCATCCCTTTTGACCAGCTTCTGCTGGATGTCCGTGCACGTGACCTCGAAGGGAAGTTGGAGCGTGACTGGCTTGCTCTGATCCAGGTCGAACTCGGTTTCCGTCATCGTCGATTCCGTGACGCCCGGCAACAGCCACATCATCCCTGTGCGCCCGAAGTGCGAGGTCAGAAACCCGCCGAGGAAGATCATCAGCAGCGCGACGTGAACGGCGTAAGCGCCGAGCCGATTCCACGCGTTCATTTCCGCGAAGACGAAGGTGCGCGCGCCCTTCTCCGTAATCTTCGTTTTCTTGAGGCCGACGCTTTGGCAGGCCGCGCTGATGCGCTCGGCCAAACTCTGGCGGCTCTCGCCTTCGAGCTTGAGTTCGGCGCTCTGCTCCTGGCCTTTGAGCCACGCCGCGCCAGCGTCCAGCTTCTTGCGCGAGATGAAAGTCCAGGCCTTCGGGAAGCGGTCAATCGAGGCCAGGACGATGTTCAGTGAGAGCACCAGGAGCAGGGCGTTGAAATACCAGACGTGATAGATGTCGAACCAGCCGAGCCTGCCGTAGAGAAATTGCTGCGAGGGCGTCAGCTCCGCGTAGTACTTGTCGAACCCTTCGACGCTCTGCTGCATGATGAGCATGCCGATCATCGAGGCGATGACGAGCAGGACGAGCAGCGACACGCCAAACCGCACGGAGCTTAACAGGTTCAGGAGACTCGTGACCCCGCTCGAAATCGCTCCCGCGAGCGACGCCTGCCAGGTCGGTTTGACACCTACCTTACCTTTGGTCTCTTCTGCTGCCGACATTATTTATGATTCCTGAAGAACAGTCTTAAGAACCGCGCCCCTGATACATACGGCGCTGGACTTTGATAGAACCTTCGGAGAGTTACTGCTCAAAAGTCCTTTGATTGCCCGTCATCATATCCCATCGCCGACTTGTCTTCAACCAGGAGCCGCCCGACGCTCCTGTCCTCGCGCCAAAGGATTCGGCCTCTAAGACTTTGCCGTGCTATCATCGTTAAAATCTGAGCGAGCCGAGGGGAGCTCTCTCTCCCCTTCGAGCTTCCTGAAATATTCAGCCAGAGCATTCATCTAAGTATGACCAAAAACATTCTCTACTCAGTCGTCGGTATAGTGCTGGGGTTCTTCGTGGGATTTTTCATCGCGAACGCCGGCGGGAGACCGCGCCTGGCCCCTGCGGCCGGGAACGCCACGGCGTCCGCACAGGCTCAGGCTAACGGGCAGCTTCCGCCCGGCCACCCGAACGTCAACGAAGGCGGCGCCGGGGCGAACCCTGCGGCCACTTCGGCGCAGGCCCAGGCAGCTATGGACGAAGCGGACCGCAACCCGCAGGACTTCACGGCGCAGATCAGGGCTGCGGCAATCTTCTACCAGTTGGAATCACTGGACAAGGCCGAGCTCTATCTCAAGCGCTCGCTCGCCATCAGGCCGGACGACCCGGACGCGCTCACAGGAATGGCCCACACCAAGTACGACATAGGCGATTTTCCGGGCGCAGCCTCCTATTACGAGAAGGTGCTGGCACAGCGCCCGAGCGACGCGGACTTGCGGACGGACCTCGGCAGCACCTACTCGCGCCGCACGCCGCCCGATTATGAGCGCGCGATTGCAGAATTCCGCAAAGCCCTCGCAGTTGACCCCGCGCACGAGCAGGCGCTGGTCAGACTCGCCGACGCCGCGCTTCATAAAGGCGACAAGGCGACCGCGAGCGAGGCGATAGACAAGCTCGCCGCCGTCAATCCTTCCAATGCCTCGCTCGCTTCCTTACGCTCGAACCTGAACGGGCAGTGAAACGAGGGGGCTCTTGATAAAAATCAGAGGTTCGGGCTGCGCGGGAATTTGACGAAGGGCAAGCGCACGCCGCGCACCAGGCTTTGGTCGGCGCGGATTTCCACCGGCGGGGCGTAGCCTTGTGCTCCTGCGGCGGCGATGATGTCGTCCTGGTCAATCCCGTCGCCGCTGATGCCTATGGCCCCGACCAGCACGCCGTTCTTATAAAGCGGCACACTGCCCGCGAAAATCTGCGCCCCGTTCGCCAGCTCAGGTATCGCCGTGCACGGCACGCTCATTCCGCCTAGCGTCGCCAGCAAATTCGCTTTCACCAGATCAAGTTGAAGCCCGACGTTGAAGACGCTCCACTGCGGGAGGCCCGTGCTGAAGGGACCGGGCGGGGTGTTGTTGATGCCGTCCGGGAAGAGCGGGCGGTGCAGGAAGCCTACGGAGCGGGTCGTGTGCGCCACCCCGCCGTTAAGCGCCAGGCCGTCGGCGGCAGCGCGGTCTGCGTATGTGCCAAAACCCGCCGCGCGCAAGGAAGAGGCCGCGTTCGCCTTCGAGAAGAACATGGCGGCGCGCGCCTTCTGCACTGCCACGTCGAAGCCGAAGACGGGCGCGTCCGCCGTGCGGAAGAGCCCCAGCACTCGCCCGTCCGTGTCCACGACGGAGATGGAGACGCGCGCGCTGCTCCCCAGGGGCTGGCGAATTGCGCCGCGCGTGACGTTCGCCTGTTGGGCCGCGTGCGAAATGATCGTATTGACGTCCGCGGCGGAGAGCGCGCTCGCGGGGCTGCCTATGAAGGGGAAGAACCTCGCGTCAACTTCGCCCGCGATGCCCCCGACGACCGCAGGCGTAAAGGCGGAAGTTTGCGCCGGGCGAACCGGGAACAGGGGGTCTATCGTGCCGGGCAGACTGCCGAAGGCAAGCGTCGGCGGGGCGGGCGCGTTCTCCACGTTGACGAAAGGCAGGCGCACGCCGTCTGCCAGGATGTTGTCCGCGCGAATCAGCGCCGGCGACTCAAACCCGCGCGCAGCCGAAACCGCGATCACCTCTTCAAACGGCTGGTCAAAATCGGCCGGGTCTTTATCCAGGCTGTAGAGGCCGTCGCCCTCGATTCCGATTCCGCCGAGGAGCACGCCGTTTCTGTAGAGCGGCACGCTGCCCGCGTCCGCCGAGGGTCCGAGCGGCACCCCTGGCTTCTTAATGTCCGAGCAGGGAAGCGAAGAGTATTGCACGCCGTAGAGCGGCCCGCCGGGGCGGTTGTCCACGCCGGGCGGGATGTGCTCCTGTATGATGAAGCTCGCCGTGCGCGAGGTAAACGCGTTGCCGCCCGAGCTGAGCAGCGCCGCTGTGCCAGCTTTTGAAATCGCCGCGAGAGTCGCAGGGACGCTCATGCCTTCAAGCCCCTGCCCCGCCGCCCCGCCTCCGCGAATCAATGTGTTGGCGGGAGCATTCGTCATCTTGAAAACTCCAAGCACGTTCGCTTCGCGGTCAACCACGGCGACAGTGACGGGGCGGTTCAACTGCGCCGCGACGGAGACGGCCTGCGCGAGCAATTGTTGAACTTCACCCGTAGAGAGGTCGCCCGCCGTGGCCTGGTTCGGGGGCGGTGGCGGCGTGATCGAGCCGGGCGTCGGTATAGCGCCCAGGTCGTCCGCAGGGCCTCCGCCTGTGTGGCCTACGCCGAAGCGCACGCGGTTGCTAGACTGCCCGCGATAAATAATCTTCACCAGCACGTCGCCGACGTCTCCCAGCTCGTCGCTGAGCCTGACGATGATGGAACTGGCCCACGGTTGATCCGGCACAGGCCCGACGTACTCGACCACCAGAGGATAAATACGGTGAGCGCCGTCTTCGGCTTCGGCCGTCACCGAGGACGCGCCGTCGCCCGGCTGTAAGCTAAGATTGGTGGCGAAGAGCATGACGCGCGTGCGATTGTCCGCGCCGAAGGGGAGGGACGACGTGAGCGGTAAAGGCTCTCGCTTTTGCGTGACGGATTCGAAGGCCAGCGCTCGCGTCGAGGTCGCTTCGCTAATCAGCACGGGGCGGCTGCTTTGGGCCGAGGCGCGCCGGATACGATTTGCGCCGCCGGCCACGACGAGCGTGAGCAGGCAGCAGATAATCAGCAATCTCTTGCAGGCGCTCTCCGATTTACGGTTCATAACTGCCCGTGCGTTGGTCGCAACTCGCGCGAGGGTGAAACAAAAATTAAGAGGAGTAAGTCACCTGAGGCCGCGCCCAATGTAGCACTAATCGCCTGCCAGTCAAGATGATTTTGTCGGCCCCGCAACGCACTGGCCCTGCGGGGAAAATTTCGGTTGCCAGCCCCCTGCTACTATGCTACAACGCATTACCTCGCTTTCCGGTCAAGCACGACGGGGCGTGCCCGCGTTTCCCGGTGGGTGCGCCGCTTCGGTGCCTGACTTTCTGGCCCAGGGCGGCGTCGTCAATCAGGCCCAAGGCTTTTATGCCTGCATCTTCCCGAGAAGCTTTCTACAACTTTCTGTCGCGGGCGGGCACAGTCGTCTGCCTGCTTATCGTCTCGGGCGTCTGTGCTCTGGGCCAGCCGAAGGGTCGCGTCTCCGGCACAATCGTCAATCAGGCTGGAGCCCCCGTTGCCGGCGTCACGGTCGTCATCACCAACCAGGTCAATCGCCGCACCATTCGCACGAAGAGCGATGCGCAGGGCAAATATTCCGCCAAGCTCGGCGTCGGCTCTTACCGCGTCCGGACGGAAGCGCCCTACGTCGCGCGCTTTCTTCGCGTCAGCAATCTGCCCGAAAGACAGTACGTGACGGCCGACGCGCCTTACGAGGCAGTCTTTCCCGAAGAGAAGGATTACAAGGCGCGCAATTTTAACGACACGCAGGAGAACGTCATCGTCTCCGAAGGAGCAGAGACGCGTCTCAACATTCCCGCCGAGATTCCGAAAGCCGAAGAGCTCGCCCCGAACCCGAACGACAAACAGGACAAACCAACCGGGTACGCAGGGGGTCAGACAGTCGAGTCCGCGCCGCAAACCAAACCGGACCGGCGCGAGGTGCGCGACCGCTGGCGCATAGGCTTCCCGGAATACGACCGCTACGGCGACCGAGGCGCGCGCGGGCGAGACGTCCCCTTCAGGCGCGGGCGATGGTACGACCCCTACAACCAGAGCGTCCTCAAAGGCGATTACCCGATCATAGGCAACAAGACCTTCATGATCCTCTCCGCGGTTTCGACGTCGATTGGCGAGCAGAACCGCACGCCGAAGCCTTCCGACATAGGCTCCGTGCGGCCGGGCAGCGCGGACTTTTTCGGGAAGCCGGAGCTGCTGGCTATCAATCAAACCTTTCAATTCACTTTCGAGCTCTTCCGCGGCGATTCAACCTTCAAGCCACGGACCTGGGCCATTAAGATTTCGCCGACTTTCAGCCTGCCGAACTACGTTCGCGCGCGAGAAAACGGTGTCGTCAACGTGGACGTGCGGCGCGGACAGACGCGCACCGACACCCACTTCTCGCTCGAAGAGGCTTTTGGCGAGGTCAAGCTCGCCGACATCAACGCCAACTATGATTTCGTCAGCTTGCGGGCGGGAATTCAGCCCTTCGTCTCTGACTTTCGCGGCTTCATCTATTCGGACAACAATCTGGGCGCGCGCATCTTCGGCGCGTTCGCCAACAACCGCTACCAGTTCAACGCCGCCTACTTTCATCAACTCGAAAAAGACACCAACAGCGGATTGAACCGCTTCGACCAGCGCCCGCAGAACGTTTACATCCTGAACATCTTTCGCCAGGACTTTATCGCCAAAGGCTACACCGTCCAGGCCAGCCTCCATTACAACGACGACCGGCGCAGCGTCGAGTACGACCGCAACGGTTTTCTGGTCCGGCCCGCGCTCGTCGGCGACGTCCGCCCGCATTCGATCAAGACCGGGTACCTGGGAATCAGCGGCGACGGCCACATCAGGCGTTTGAATCTTTCGCACGCCTATTACTACGCCTTCGGGCGCGACGACCGTAACCCGATAGCTGGGCGCAGCACACGCATCAAGTCGCACATGGCTGCGGTCGAGGCTTCCATAGATAAAGACTACCTGCGATTTCGCGGTTCGTTCTTCTTCGCGCAGGGCGACCAGAACCCGACGGACGCGAAGGCCACAGGCTTCGACGCCATCTTCGACGACCCGAACTTCATAGGCGGGCAGTTCTCCTTCTGGAATCGCCAGGGCATACGATTGTCGCAGACGGGCGTCGGGCTCGTGCAGCCCAACAGCATCCTCCCCTCGCTTCGCAGCAGCAAGACGCAGGGGCAGGCTAATTTCGTCAACCCTGGAATCTTCATCTACAACGCCGGAGTGGACGTCGAAGTCACGCAGCGCCTCAAAGCCATCTTCAACGTCAACTACCTGCGCTTTCATCGCACAGAATCGCTCGAATACGTTTTGTTCCAGAACCGCATTCGCAAGGAGATAGGTTTCGACTACAGCCTGGGCGTGGCCTATCGCCCGTTTCTGATTAACAACGTGACGTTCACTTTTGGCGCGGCGCTGTTGCAGACGGGCCGTGGCTTTCGCGACATCTTCACGGATGCCTCGCGCAACTGCCCGGCCAACGTCTCCGACTTCTGCTCGCCGGACGGAGTCGTCATCAACCCGAGCAAGCCGCTCTATGCCCTGTTCGGGCAGATTAAGTTTGTGTTCTGAGGTTTTGGTAAAGAAGGTAAGATAGACGGCAATCCACCTAGAAGCAGAGCATCATGCACCGCCAGCGCAGCAACATCGACCGCACCAAGCTCATCCTCGTCATCGCCTTCATGGCGGCGCTTGCCGTGATGACCGCGGGCGGCGTGCGCTCGAAAGCCACGGGCGGCGTGGACTCTGGGCCAGCTTCTTCCGAGAAGAATGAAACGGTTGCCGCAGCAACAACGAACTCCGCAAATCAGCAAACTTCCGCCCCCGCCGCTTTTCAGGAAGGCTGCATCACCTGTCACTCGCAGATCGAGCCGATGCACGAGACGAAATCGGGCAAGCTCGAAGAGGGGCGCGACGGCCAGAAACTCTCCTGCACTTTCTGCCACGGCGGCAACCCAGCGGAGAAGATTGACAAGGAGGCCGCACACGTCCTACCGCGCTATCCAGAAGAGTGGAAACGTAATGGCCAGAGGACGACCTCCAACCCGGAGCGGACCAACGCGCTGCTGGCGAAAGAGAGCCGCGAGTTCGTGCGCTTCGTCAACCCCGGCGACTTGCGCGTCGCCGAGCAGACCTGCGGCAGTTGCCACCAGACGGAAACATCGAACGTCTCCAACAGCATGATGCGTCACGGCGCTATGCTCTGGGGCGCGGCCCTCTACAACAACGGCGGCTTCCCCCTCAAGGACACACGCTTTGGCGAAAGCTACTCGGATGAAGCGGGAGCCCCCGAACGGCTCATACAGCGCGGCGACCTTAAGCCCGAGCAGATGGTCTTACGCGGCATCCTCCCCTATCTGGACCCCCTGCCGCGCTGGGAGATTTCGCAGCCGGGCAACATCCTGCGCGTTTTTGAGCGCGGCGGAAAACGACGATTGGAAGTCGGTTTACCTGACCGTGACGAAGACCCCGGTCGCCCAGACAAGGGCTTGAGCGCGCGCGGGTTTGGCACAGCACAGCGCAC
>DATEMM010000127.1:0-2927 GCA_035275605.1 Pyrinomonadaceae bacterium | reverse complement strand
CACCTTCTGCCGCGACAACCGCGGCGACTACGTCGCCCCTCCCAACACGGAAGCTCTCTGGCTGCGAATCCGCAACATCATCGAAGCCGAATCAATGACGGCCGCCTCGGCCGCCGCCTCGCAAAACCCTACGCGGGCGGCGCGGCGTGAGGGCTGGTGGTCGCGCGCGATGGGCCGAAGCTGGGAGCTGTCATTCCCGCAGGTGGCGATGGCCGTAGTCGCAATCATCATCGTCGCCTCGCTCGCTACGATTTTCGGTCTGCGCGGTTTGCAGAAAGTCGGGATTGAGACGGAGAGCGTCGCTTCCGCGAACCCGAGCAATGCTCAGACCGCGTCCTTGACTTATTCGAACAACGGCGCGAAGGCGCTTGAGATCAACAGCCGGCTCTGGCAGCAACAGCAGCAGATCAAGTATTGGAGCCAGGTCGTCGAAGAGCGCAAGGCGCACTGGAGCCAGAAGGTGCGCGAGGATTTCGAGCACAACGTGAGCCTGTTGGACGAGACGGTCGAGGAATCACTGCAAAAGCTCTCCCGGCAGCCGCACGACGAAGTGACGGAGGAGATGCTCAACTCCGCTCTCAATGATAAGATGCAACTCCTTAAAGAGTTCTCTGACCTGTGAGACGGGACAATCTGAGGGAACCGGAAATAGCGCCCGCGCCCCGTGCAGTTTTCTGGACTGGCGCGGGCGGACGACTGCAAAGCATCTCCCGCCGACGAAGCCCGGTGGTTTCACCTGAAGGGGACAGTGAGTAGTAGAGAGATGAACAAACGCAAGCCCGACACGCGCCAGAGGATTAACGCGGCGCGCGCCGTCCTGACAGTGGCCGCTCTTGCCATCCTCGTCCACGCCCTCTCCGCGGAGACCTACGCCCAGAAAAGCATCACGCGCAAATACCCCGCGCAGAAGAACGTCCGTCTCGAAGTCAGAAACGTCTCTGGCACAATTACGGTCGAGACCTGGGAGAAGAACGAGATCATGGTGACGGCGAAGCTCTTCTCGCCGAACGCCCAGTTCACGCCCGAACAGACCGCAAGCTGCCTCGGCATAGACATCGTGCGCGACAATCGCGGGCGCATGGTCGGCGACATCAACTTCACGGTCAAAGTTCCTGTCAACTCCACCGTCGATATCGAGACCAAGCGCGGCAACATCAGCATCAATAACGTCCGCGGCGGAATGGTCAGGGCCAGGGTTTCGACGAGCGGCGACATAGAACTGACAGGGATTCGCGCCTCCGAGGTCATAGCCGAAAACGGCGTCGGGCACATGCTGTTTGACGGCGAGCTGGTGGCGGGCGGCTCCTACACCTTCAAGTCTCTGTCGGGCGACATCAACATCAGCATCCCTAGGAACTCTTCATTCAGCCTCGTCGCCAGCGCCCAGCCGCAGTCTATCAACCTCAACTCGTTTGCGAGCCCGACGTTGAATATCATCGCGGACGGGCGCAAGGTTTACGGCGACGTGGGGCAGGGCGGCGGCCCGCGCCCCTCGCTCACGGTTTTCAACCAGCGCGGGAGAATCTCTTTCATCGCGCGCTAAAAACTCCAAGCTTGTCACGCTCATGAAGTGATGCGGACGACTCTTCCGATCCTTTAACGATCTTCGAAGCGGCGTCCGCATCACTCTTTTTCAGAGACTATTGATGCATAAATCCCAAAAACTCTTCGCCGGCAGCTTCAACGCAAGCGTGCCCGCCATCCTTCTCTGCGCGCTCGTCACCTTCCTTATTCATCCCCTGGCCGTCAACACCAGGGCTCAGCAGAAGAAGGGCGATAGCGCGGCGGTCATCGCCCAGCCCACACTCAAGCGCACGACGACGCGCCACGAAGTGCGGCGCTTCGCCTACGGCAGCAGCATGACCATCATCGGCGCGCCCGCCGGCTCGATCACCATAGAAGCCTGGCCCAAGAGCGAGGTTGACATCAGCGCGGACATAGAGCTCTACGCGAACACGGAAGAAGAGTTGGCGCTGCTGGCGGCGGTCAACAGCTTCACGATTGATGAGGACGCCAACCACCTGCGCATTCTGACCACGGGCACGCACGACAAGAACTTTATGAAGCGCGCTGCGAAGAAGTTTCCGAAGACGCTCCTGAACCTGCCCTGGAAGATTGACTATCACATACGCGTCCCCGCCATGTGCGATCTGGAGGTGGACGCAGGGCGCGGCGCCATCAGCCTTTCCGGAGTCGAAGGCGCGATCAGCCTGAAGGCGCTTGAGTCGAACGCGAACCTGGTGTTGACGGGCGGCGCTGTGATGGCGACGGTGGGCGCGGGCTCCATCAAGGTTAAGCTGGCGACGCGCAGTTGGCGCGGTGTGGGCGCAAACATTCAGCTCGCCAAAGGGGACCTGACGCTGGAGCTCCCTGCGGGCTTCAACGCGGACATCAACGCTGAAGTCCTACGCTCCGGATTGGTGGAGAACAGCTACGCGGAGCTTCTCCCGCTGGAGCGCACGACCTTCACGCCGCGCTCCGTCCGCGGGCGTGCGGGGGCGGGCGGGGCCACTCTCACTTTTAAAGTCACGGACGGCGCGCTCCGCATCAGGCAGGAAGAGAAGTAACAAAGGCGAAGTTTTCTGGCGGCTCGCGGCCCCGCTTTTGCCTTTTTACTCTTTCCTTATTATTCTGGCGGCGCTCTCTTATCCGAAATCTTCAGGCATAAAACGATGACAGTTAAGTCAGACCGCTGGATTCGCCGCATGGCGGAGGAAGCGCAACTCATTCAACCCTTCAGCGAGCGTCTCATACGCGAAGTGGAGGGGCGCCGCATCATCTCTGCCGGGTCCTCTTCCTACGGCTACGACATGCGCCTGGCGGACGACGGCTTCCGCGTCTTCTCGCCCATTCACGGCCGCGAGATCGACCCCAAGCATTTCGACGAAGGGTCACTGGTCGAGCCGTCGTTGCGAGACGCCGAGGAC
>DATEMM010000126.1:0-9662 GCA_035275605.1 Pyrinomonadaceae bacterium | reverse complement strand
GACGCGGCCCAGGACCTCGCCGCGCATGATCTTCTGGCCCACGGTCGCGTCAATGTGCGAGAGGTGGCCGTAGCGCGTCGAAAGCCCGTTGCCGTGATCTATGTAGACGACGTTGCCGTAGCCGTTCTGGCACCCGGCGATGGTCACAGTGCCGCTCGCGGCGGCGACGACGGGCGTGCCCATCAGGGCTTCTATGTCCTGGCCCTCGTGCGATTCGTAGGAGCTGCCGCCGAAGGGGTTGCGCCGGACGCCGAAACCGCTCTCCAGAGAGCCTTCGACCGGCCAGAGCGAGGGAACGGTGGCGCGCTCGCGTATCAGCGCTTCATAGGCGCGAAGTTCCTGTTCGAGTTGATTGGTCTTGTATTCGACGGCCGTGGCGTCGTCGAGCGGGAGGAACGGGCCGCCCGCGCCGTTTAAGCTGGCCTGCGTGTCCGGATTGACGCCAGACATCTCCGCGAGTTTGCGCGAGGCGTCTTCGACGGCCTCGACGCGGTGGTTCAGATTATCAAGCTGCTGCCGCTGTTTTTCATTTTCGGCGCGAAGCTCCGCGTTCTCCTGCTCCACTCTCATGTGGCGTATGTGCTGGGTCAGGCCGTAGATGCCGTAGAGGGCAGCGCCGAAGAGGACGAAGGCCACGACGGCCGAAAGCTTGAGCCAGCGCTTGTGGACGCAGATGCGGCGGATGCGGGAACGTGAACGCGAGGTACGGGCGATAATAAAAGCGTAAAGACGGTCGTCTCTAACCATTTACATGTGCTCCTTTTGAGCAGTCGCACTGCGCAGACAAAAACACAGAGGAAGAGCCGCGCACTGCTCTGAAAAGCACAGCCTGCCGATTGAGGGCGACTGATGCTAACCAAAATCTCTGGGGACTATTTGTTATGAACCTGCTTGTAGATTGCAGCGGACGGAATTACCTAACGAGGCTGATAATTGAAAAACAATCCATCATTTGCTGCTAAGGCCGCGCAAACTATCACACGGGCGGGGAGATTGCAACCGGCCAGGGAGCAGGAAAAAGTGGCGGGACCGCTGAAAACTAGAAAACTCGCGCGCCATCAGGAGTTTCCCCGCGGCGCGCGAGTTCATAAAAAGTCCGTCAGTGACGGCTGACCGAGGCCCTCTGGCTATATATCTTCGGCCTCGCGTCGGCGCTGTGAGCGCCCGCGCAGCACCAGCAGGATCATCACCAGGACGAGGCCTATGAAGGCCATGACGACGATGGCTTTGACGGCGACGAGAAGAAAGCCGACGAGCGAGATGAGCTGGCGCAGGAGCGTAATGACGAGCGCGATAATCATCAGGATTCCGCCCCACCGCCCCGCCATTTTAAGAAAAGCTGACATAAGTTCCTTTACCTCTACCGCTCACTATAACAAGGTCAATGGTAAATGGTAAATGGTGAATGGACGGAAGCCCTCTTATCTATTCACCATTGACTATTGACCGTTGACCAATTTCACGGCCTCTGCTCGAAGGGCAGGGGGGCGACGCTGCGCCCGGAGACCTGGGAGACGAGCTCGCCCGTCGCGAACCTTCCGGAGTTGGCGGGGACGACTGAGGGTATCTGCGGGATAGTGTCGGGCGCCGGCAAATAGCGTGCGCGCTTTCGCTGGAGAACCAGGTAATCGGCGAGCATGTAGCCCCCGAGCATAATCAGCAGGATGGGGAGAACCTGTCGAACAGGGAGCCGGACGCCGACGAGCGTGTGTGCCAGAAAGATTGCCCCGAGCACGATCAGCGTGATGCTCCATGCCAGGGGGCTACCGTAAAGGCGGCGCGCAATCACGTCCTGCTCTGTGTCCGGGGCCAGCCCCGCGCGGAGCAGTTGGGCCGTGCGGTACGCATCGACCGCCGAAAAGAGCCACGTCCCGAAGAAGCCCATCACGAAGAGCGGCAATCCGAACTCGATGGATTCGGTCACAATCGCCAGTTGAAAGAAGCTGGCGAAGATGGCGAAGTGGACGATGGCTTTGGACGTCTGCCCGTTATAAGCAGCACCCAGCCCCGGCACGAAAGAGAGGAGCGTGGCGACGAGCGGGGAGTTGCTCCGGCGCAAGTTGGGGAGGACGTTCGAGCGCGTCTGCTGCTGCAAGACCTCCACGCCCGCGACGATGCAGTCCTGGCAATAGGGGAAGCCGCGAATGCGGTGGTCGCACGCCGTACACAGCGCCCGCGCGCAGCGATGGCAATCAACGACCGCCGGATTCTTTGAGTGATAAGCGCAATTCATTAACTTTCGCCCGTCGCCTTCCTTGTCCCCTTGAAACTTCGCCGCAACTATTTCTGTTCTTTCCCCTGGGGCTGCTGCGTCGCACCCTTCGTCTTCGACTGGTCGCTCTTCTGTCTAGAGCCTGAGTCGCGCATCAGGCCGGTCGTGACGGTATCGGCGACCGACTTGATCTTGTCTGAATCGGCGGCGGGTTTGACGCCCGTGTCGCCGCCGCGCGTGTAGGCGCGCCCGGCCAGTTGCATTCCGGCGCGATACATGCCGCCGATTGAGCCGTCCGCCGAAACCGTGTTCGTCAGCACCAGCACACAGACGAGCAGCATGGTGGCGACCGTGGCAAGCTGTGGCGAGACTATCGGGTCGAGCCAGAGGCGCAGACGCGCGGCGATGCGCGCGGCCAAAGGCGCTCGCACCTCTTCGGCGTCGGTCGTGCCGAGCGTGGCCTGCAAAATCCTCTCGTGCAGACCAACCGGCACAGGCTTCTCTTCGTTGATGTAGGTGTAGCAGGCCCCGATGGCGCGCACGACCTGCCCAGGCAATTCCGTACAGCGCTCGCAAAGGGCAGCGTGGCGTTCCCAGCGATGGAAAAGGGGCGCGGGGAGAAATCCGTCCAGGTAGTCCGTGAGATATTCCTCGAACTCGTCGCACGTCATGGCCATCTCCGGCACGGTGTGCAGGAGGATGCGGGCTTCCAGTTCGGCAGGCGGCACCAGCACTTCGGCCGTGCGGCACGCCTGCAAAGCACTCTTAACTTCGGTTAAAAGCTCGTGACAGACGGGGCAGCGCAATGCGTGCTCGGCGAACGCGCGGTTCGTTTCGGCTTCGAGCGAGCCTTCGATATAGTCAGTCAGTCGATCTTCAAATTCCGCGCAAAGCATAAAAAGTTCTCGTTTCTGTCCCCTTATATTTTTCCAGGACGGGAGCGTCTTTAGAATACCGTCTCTGCCAGCTCAAGAGAGGACGCCCGTCGCCCGGCCTTTTTGTCTAAATGTTGCTCATCGCTACGACGCGCATACGCTTCAATATCTTCGCCAACTCGATTCGCCCGCGGTTGATGCGCGATTTCACAGTCCCTTCGGGTATCTGTAAAAGATCAACTATCTCCTGGTAGCTCAATTCCTCTATGTCACGCAGGATAACGCAGGTGCGCAGGTCCGGTGATAGTTTATCAATTCCCGCCTGTACCTGCTCGCCCAGTTCGCGCCGCTCCATCTCGCTTTGCACCGAGCCGCCCGCCGACCGCAGGTGATAAGTATGGTCTTCCAGGTCGTCGGCCTGCGTGTCGTGCGGGGTGCGCTGGCGGCGGCGGTAGTCGTCAATAATCAGGTTGCGCGCCAGCCGCATCAGCCAGTTTTGCAAATCCCCCTGCCGGGCGTCGTACTGATCCAAAGAGCGATAGACGCGTATGAAAACTTCCTGCGTCAAATCCTCGGCGGCATCGGCCCGCGAGGTGAAGCGGTAGGCGAGGTTATAGATGCGGCGGGAATAGTTGGAAACGATCTCTTCCCACGCCGCGCCATCGCCCGCGCGACACCTTCTGACTAACTCGGCTCCTTCGCCCGCCGTAGCCAAAACCTTTGCAGCTCCCACCTCTTGCTTCTCCGATCCCGGACGTCCTCGCCTGCTTGATCGCCGCCTGCGCAGGGTGGAAAACTCCCTGTCAAGCCCAGATAACGACGTGCAAAGACTGAAAGTTCCCTCGCAAAAAGTCAAACCGGGCGCTCAGCCGGGCTAAACCCGCGAAGAAAAGGCGAAAATCGCCCAGGCGACCCTAAGGCCAGGCAAAGAAAAGCACCAGGGATACGAGAATAAACTTATGACGGCTCAACATATAATGCCAGTTTATGCGGAATCTGAAAAGGAAAAGGCGGGTGCATCAATCCCTCCAACGGGCGTCGGATTCAAACCGCTTCCAGGGGTTCATACACAATTGTCGCTGCTTGCGCCTCCGCGCCAAACTATTGTAGCCTTGCGCGGCCACCCAATATATTGTGGTCAGCCCTCCGGCGGGGCTCAGTTTCGCCGGGTCCCGATAAGTCGGAATCATTTGCGTAAACATCTTAAATTTCTCATCCTTTTGCTGCTCGCAGTCCTGATTCTGTGGTGGTTTGGCCGCAGTATGGACCTGGACTGGGCGAAGGTGGGCCGTAGCGTCGCGACCGCCGACTGGCGTCTGCTGGTCGCCGCGGTCATCACCGTTTCCGTGACCTATCTGCTGCGCGCCTACCGCTGGCGCACACTCCTCGCGCCGCTGACCGAGGCCGGACTCAGACCCTTATTTGCGGCCACGACCATAGGCTTCGGGGCGGTTTTCCTCTTCGGGCGAGCGGGCGAAGTGGTCCGCCCGGTCGTCCTCCCGCTCTACGACAGGCGCGTGCGCCCGGCCGCCTCGTTCGTCACCATCATGGTGGAGCGGCTCTGCGACATAGTGGCCGTCGTCGTCCTTTTCGCCCTCAATCTGCTCTGGTTCCCCGCGCCCGCCGGGCAGGAGGCGCAACTCGCGCACGTCCGCATGGCCGGACTCATCCTCTTGATTGTCGCGGTCACAGGCGTCGTCGGACTGATCTGGTTCGAGCGGCGCTCGCGGGGAGCCATACGCTGGCTGGACGTGAGGTTCAAGCGCTGGCGTTTCGTCCCGGACCGCCTGGCGCGCGCCTTGACGCACCTTCTGGAGCAGTTGGCGGGGGCGCTCAGGATACTGGCCGACCCGCGCGAGCTGGCCGTCACAATCGGCTGGACGATCATCATCTGGCTCGTCAACATAGCGTCGAACTGGCTGGTGCTGCTCGCCTTTGGACTGCCGTTCGGCTTCAAGGAGACGGTCTTCGTGATGGGCTGGTCGCTGGTGGGCTCGCTGGTTCCGACGCCGGGCGGGGCGGCCGGGGCCTTTCACGCGGCGACCGCCGCCGGGCTGATTTTTCTGGGCCGCCAGGCCAACGAGGCCGCGGCCGTCTCGATTCTGCTGCACCTGGTCGCGTTCGCGCCGGCGGTCGTCTGGGGGCTCTACTACTTCCTGCGCGGCGACGTGACCTTCAAGCGTCTCCAGCGCCTGACTACGTCTGAGGAGCTTGAGCACGCGATAGAAGAGGACGAACTAGGGGCGGACGGGCCGAGCGGCTCAAGCGAATTGAAAGCAATCGGCGTGAGCGATTAAAAGCCGTGAACCGTAAATAGCAAAGAGAGGTTTCTGCTATTCACGATTTACGCTTCAGGATTGACGTCTTTTCATAGGAGCTTTTTATGAAGTGTCCTTTCTGCGGTTTCATCGAAGACAAGGTGGTGGATTCGCGCGAGTCGCGCGAGGGGGATTCGATTCGCCGTCGGCGCGAGTGCTTAAAGTGCGAACGCCGCTTTACCTCTTACGAGCGGATTGACGAAATCCCTTACATGGTCATTAAAAAGGACGGGAGGCGCGAGCCTTTTGACCGCAACAAGGTGATGGCCGGGCTGCTTCGCGCCTGCGAAAAGCGTCCCGTCCCGTCGTCGAAACTTGACAGCATCGTCAATTCCATCGAGAAGTATGTGCAGGAATCGCCGGAGCGCGAGCGGCCCACCAGCAAGGTCGGCGAGATGATCATGCGCCGCCTCAAGGAGCTGGACAAGGTGGCCTACGTCCGTTTCGCCTCCGTCTACCTGGAATTCGAAGACGTCTCGGAGTTCATGCACGAGTCAAAACACCTGGTGCGCCAGCGCAACAGCGCCGCTGCACGCAGACCGTAAAAAACAGTGATGAGTACTGAGGACTGAGTTAAAAGACAAGACCTTCTTTCTTTTACTCAGTACTCAGTACTCAGTATTTCTTTATGATAAAAGCGGCTCACGTCGGGCTGAAACGAATCGAGCTGGAGCGCCTGCGCGATGGCGTCGGGCGGCTGTACGCGGCTTTGCAGGAGGCGACAGAGGCCGAGGTGCCCGTGGCTGGCGCGTCCTGGGCCCCGCCCGTGGACCTCTGTGAGACGAAAGACGAGGTCGTCGTGCGCGTGGAGCTGCCGGGCGTGGCAGCCTCGCAGATTAAGGTCGGACTGACCAACACGCACCTGCGCATCTGCGGCGAGAAGAAAAAGCGGGCCGTTCGCCGCCCGCTCGTCTCGCATCTTTGCTCAGAGCGCAGCTATGGACACTTCAGCCGCGTGCTGCCGCTGCGCTGGACGATTAACGTCAGCGAGTCAACGGCCGAATTGACCAACGGGGTGCTCGTCATTCATCTTCCGAAGAGAAAAGAGCGACGCGGCACGGAATTTAGGATACCGATTACGGACAGTGATAAGTGATAGGTGATAGATGATAAAGAACTCTTGCTTTTTCTTATCACCTATCACTTATCACTTGTCACTTAAAATATTATGTCTATTAACAGCATAGAAATTCCGGACAATTTAGAGATAACCAACGGCGGCGAGCAACAGTTGCAGATTCCGAACGAGCTGCCCGTGTTGCCGCTCCGGGACATCGTCATCTATCCCTTCATGATCGTGCCGCTCTTCGTCTCGCGCGAAAAATCCATTCGCGCCGTTGACGAGGCGCTCGGCGAGAACCGCATGATCCTGCTCGCCTCGCAGAAGGACCTGGACAAGGAGGAGCCGGCCGGCGAAGACCTCTACCAGATTGGCACGGTCGCCGTCATCATGCGCATGTTGAAGCTGCCCGACGGTCGCATACGCATTCTCGTTCAGGGGCTGGCGCGCGCCGCCATCGAATCGGTCGAAGTCGGGGGCGAGTATCTGAGCGCGCGTATACACGTCATCCAGGAGACGGCCGCCCCGGAGCGCTCGCTGGAAGTCGAGGCGCTGATTCGCAACGTCCGCGCCTCCATGGAGAAGGCCGCGAACCTCGGCAAGAACATCTCGCCCGAGGTGATGGCGATTATCGCCAACCTGGACGACGCGGGGCGTCTGGCGGACCTCTCGGCCAGCAACCTCGAACTGAAGGTCGAAGACGCGCAAAGCGTCCTTGACATCAGCGACACGACCGCGCGCCTGCGCCGCGTCAACGAACTTCTCAACAAAGAGATCGAAGTCCTGACCGTCCAGCAGGAGATCAACACGCAGGCGCGCGCCGACATCGACCGCTCGCAGCGCGAGTTCTACCTGCGCCAGCAGTTGAAGGCGATCCAGTCCGAACTCGGCGAAGGCAACGAACTGGCCGAGGAGATAGCGCAACTGCGGGAGAAGATAGAGACGGCGAAGATGCCAAAGACCGCGGAGGAAGAAGCGCTCAGGCAATTGAAGAAGCTGGAGCGCATGCACCCGGACGCGGCTGAGACGGCGACGCTTCGCAACTGGATGGAGATCATGACCGACCTTCCGTGGTCAAAGGCTTCCGCCGACAATCTGGACCTGATTAAAGCGCAGCGCATTCTGGACGAAGACCACTACGGTCTGGAGAAAGTGAAGGAGCGCATCGTCGAGGCTCTCGCCGTCAGAAAATTAAAGGAGAAGCCGAAAGGCTCTATCCTGTGCCTGGTCGGCCCGCCCGGAGTCGGGAAGACCAGCCTGGGACGCTCCATCGCGCGTGCGCTTGACCGCAAATTCGTCCGGCTCTCTTTGGGCGGCGTTCACGACGAGGCGGAGATTCGCGGCCACCGCCGCACCTACGTCGGCGCGATGCCAGGGCGCATCATCCAGGCCATCCAGCAGGCTGGCACGAACAACCCGCTCATCATGCTGGACGAGATTGATAAGGTGGGCGCGGACTTTCGCGGCGACCCGTCTTCGGCCCTCCTTGAGGTCTTAGACCCGGAGCAGAACAACAACTTCCGCGACAACTATCTCGGCGTCACCTTCGACCTCTCGAACGTGATGTTCATGACGACGGCCAACGTGCTAGACACCATCCAGCCGGCGCTTCGCGACCGCATGGAGGTGATTCGACTGGCGGGCTACACAGAAGAAGAGAAGCGCGAGATTGCGCGTCGCCACCTGCTGCCGAAGCAGATTGAGGAGAACGGCATCACGGCGCGCGACCTGAACATCTCGAAGACGGCGCTCGCGGCCATCATCCAGCAGTACACGCAGGAGGCGGGCCTTCGCCAACTTGAGCGCGAGATCGGGAGAATCTGCCGCAAGGTGGCAAGGCGTATCGCCGAAGGGCACAAGGGGACCGTGCGCGTCTCCTTGAAGAACCTGCACGAATTCCTGGGGACGCCGAAAGTCATGCCCGACGAGGTCTTGAAGAAGGATCAGGTGGGCGTGGCGACCGGCCTGGCGTGGACGGCCGTGGGCGGCGACGTCCTCTTCATAGAGGCCCTGAGGATGAAGGGCAAGGGGAACTTGGTGCTGACGGGCCAACTCGGCGAGGTCATGCGCGAATCGGCCCAGGCCGCCTTCTCCTACGCGAAATCGCGCGCCAAAGAGCTGGAGATTAGCGAAGAGGATTTCAGCGGCTTCGACCTGCACATACATATTCCCGAAGGCGCGATTCCGAAGGACGGCCCCTCGGCCGGGATTACGCTGGCGACCGCGATGGTTTCGGCCCTCTCGCAGCGCCCGGTCCGCAAGGACGTCGCCATGACGGGCGAGATAACCCTGCGCGGAAACGTCCTCCCAGTGGGCGGGGTCAAGGAAAAGGTGCTCGCGGCGCGCCGCGCTCGTGTTTCGACCATTATTCTTCCCCAGCAGAACCAGCGGGACATGGACGAAGTGCCAAAGGAGCTTTTCGGCAACATACGTTTCGTCTTTGTGGACAACGTCAGACAGGTCTTTCGGGAGGCCCTCAAAGACAAAATTAGCCCGCCCGCACAGACCGGCCCCCGCCCCGCCCGCGTGCCCCAGGTGGCCTCCCCCAGATCGGCCTGATTGGGGGACTTTACCGTAACTATTTCAACAGTTGCGGGTGGCGAAAATAACCTCTTGGGCGGCGCAACCTGACCGCCCACCATTGCATCTTTAATAAGCACAGGCGAAGCGGTTTAAGTGGAAAATCTCACCGCTTCGCCTTCTATTTACTGGTAGTGATTTGTTTGACACTGCGGAAAACCGTGTGATAACCTCCGCAAACCATTGGCTCGCAAATGAAGCCTGCACGCGGGCCGAGTCAAAAAGGAACTTTTAATCTACCCTCGCGTTAGTTTTTAAGGATGCCGCTCGTGCGACTCTCTTTCGGGGAGAAGTCGCCGTCGTGGATTTACCTAGCCCTCGTCTAAAGGAGAACGACGTTTGATGACAACGAGCTTCCCCCGCGTAATCATTCGCGCCGCATTTTTCACGGCGCTCGTCTTTTCGGCCACAAACCTTTACGCACAAATTCCGGCAGCCAGCTCAGCGCGCGCTATCCCGACCGAGGTTGATAAGTACGACGCGCCCGTGAACCGTCTGATTGAGCAGGCCGAGGCCCGCTTCAAAGAGGGAGAGCTGCATTTAAAAGCCGGGGAGCGCCTGCAAGCGCGCGAGAAGTTCGACAAGGCGGTTGACACCATCCTCGAATCGGGCATCAA
>DATEMM010000125.1:0-10342 GCA_035275605.1 Pyrinomonadaceae bacterium | reverse complement strand
CGTCGTGCAGGCCCTCCGGGTTGCGCGAGACGCGGACGACGAGCGTGCCGCGCGGCCAGTTCTGCCCGCCCGCGTTCAGGGCGCGCGTGGCGACGGCGATGCGGAAGCCCTCACGCTGGAGGCGATAGGCGAGCACGGGCGCGGCGTTGTTGTCATAAGGGATGATGTAGGCGATGCTGGCGCGGCCGCCGCTGACCCCGCCCGTGAGGTTCGCCGTCGCGTCCGGCAGGCTGACCACCTCGCGCCGCACCTCGCCCGCCTGTTCCGTCCAGTAGGCTTCAACACCGAAGGCTAGCGGGAGCGACCAGGAAGTGATGTCGTAAAAGGCGTACTCCTCTTTAGAAGCGCTGCGCCCGCGCCGCTCGTTGCGGGCGAACCTTGCAAGCTGCTCGCGTATGAACCCGGTCTCCTGGTCCGTCTGCGGCTCCAGCAGCGCCTTGGCCAGGCGCTTCTGCGGCTGTGCCAGGTCAACGATGTAGGAGCCCGCCGGGAACTCGCTCCGAATCGCGCCGTTTGTCCCCGCGTAGGAGTGCGCGGTGATCGAGCGCAAGGGCTCCTGCGTGCGCCCGACCTCGACGCCTGCGCGCAGTAGAACCTGGACGAGCGCGTTCATGTTGCCCGCGTCGCGGCCCGGCACGAGCACTATGCGCTTCATGCGCTCGGTGCGTCCCTCCTCGATTCCGCTCCGGCGAAAGTCGTAGTAGTCCTTGAGGCGCGCCTCGCGCGAGCGCGCGGCCGTGTCGAGCGTCGTCATGGAGGCGACGAAGTGTTTGGCAATGCCGGAGCGCAGGGTGACTATGGTGTCGTCGTCGCGCTTCCAGCGGAGTCCTTTGAAGCCGCCGCCGTCCGTTTCGTAGGTCATCCCCGTCGCGCCGTTGAGCGAAGGCCAGGAGTCCCAGTAGCCAGGGTAGAAGAGGTCGAAGACGTCGCGCACGTAGTAATCCCAGTTGCGCGCGTCGAAGGCTGCGGCGTTGGCGCGCCCGAAGGTGGTCAGCCAGCGCGTCGTCGGCTCGGGGGGAAGATTCGGGTTGACTGGCTGCGCCGCCGGGGGGAAGAAATACTGCTGCGGCTGCCCGTGATGATCTACGACGACCTGCGGATTCCATTCCAGATAGGCGCGCTGCATGTTGCGCGTTTCGGTCTGCGTGGAAGCGACGTTGTCGCGGTTGAGGTCGAAGCGATAGCGGTTGTAGCGACCGTAGACGGACCAGGGCTCGCGGTGCTCCGCGGCCAGCGGCTCCGGGTCGCCCGTCGCGTTAGCGTTGTACCAACTGACGAAGCGCTCGTGCCCGTCCGGGTTCTCGCAGACGTTGACGAGGACGATGCAGTTTTTCAGGATGTCCAGGGTCGCCGGCTCGTTGGAGGCTGCTAACTGATAGACGACCTGCATCATCGCTTCGAACGAGGCCGACTCGTTGCCGTGGATCGTGTAGGCGAGCCAGACGATGAGCGGCGAGGACAAGGTGATGCGCTGCGCCTCTTCGTTAGAGATTTTGCGCGGGTCGGCGAGGCGCGCGATGTTGGCCTTGATCTCGTCGAGCCGCTGTATGTTTTCGGGCGCGGAGATGGCCACCAGGTGCATCATCCTGTGCTCGTTCGTCAGGCCGATGTCCGTCACGCGGACGCGGTCGGGCGCGCTCTGTGCTATCTTTTCCAGCACGCGCTCCATCATTGCGTAGTTGGTGTGGAACTCGCCCACGTCGTAGCGCAAGATGCTCTGCGGGCGCGGGACCGCTTCGCGGTAAGGGCCGCGCGCGTAGAAGTCCAGGCGCGGGTCTTCGCGCTGGGCGAAGGCGAAGGAGCTGAAGAGCGTGCAGAGGAGCGCCAGGGCGCGGAGCGAGCGGGCGATTGAGATCATGCGAGCTTTGAGACTTTCTGTTTTGCGTGTAAAGAAGAACGCCTCGATATTACCGCGCCTCGGCTTTCATTCTCAAACTAATTAAGAGGAGACGGGGAGCTTGACGATGAACGACCGAGTTGCAGAGAGATGCCCGCGCTGCGGAGAGGGGCGCTTGCGCGCCTGGGACGAGTTGAGCGCGGAGGAGCAGATCGTGGCGCGCAGCCTGCCCGCCTCCGTGGACTACTCCCCCGGTGAACGCCAATCTATGCACCGCTGGTGCGCGAACTGCTGGTACGAAGAGACAGAGAGCGGGCCCTGCGAAACCTGAGCCAATTGCGGATTTGGGATTGCGGATTGCGGATTGAAAAAGCCAGGCGGCGCTTTCCTTAAATCCGCAATCCGAAATCCGCATTCCGCAATGGCTTTGGCTTCGTTTATCGGGTACATTATTTTCATTCGGGAGGAATCAATCTTTTGACGGATGAGCTTTTACAGTGGCGCTCGGAGTTTCCCATCCTTGAAAGGTGCGTCTATTTGATCTCGCACAGCCTGGGCGCGATGCCCCGTGCCACCTACGAGCGTTTGAGCGATTACGCCGAGGCGTGGGCGACGCGCGGCGTGCGCGCGTGGGCCGAAGGCTGGTGGGAGATGCCCGTCCGTTTGGGCGACGAAGTGGCGCGCATCATCGGCGCGGAACCCAATACGGTCGTCATGCACCAGAACGTCTCCATCTGCCAGTCGCTCGTCCTCTCCTGCTTCGACCCACAGCCGCCCAGGAACAAGATCGTCTATTCGGAGCTGAACTTCCCTTCCGTGATGTACGTCTACGAGGCGCATGCGCGCCACGGGAACCTGCGCGTCGAGATGGTCAAATCCGACGACGGCATCACTGTCCCGCTGGAACGCATGCTCGCGGCGATAGACGAAGAGACCCTGCTCGTGCCCATCTCGCACGTCCTCTTCAAAAGCGCCTTCCTGCAAGACGCCCGCGCCATTACGGAACGCGCGCACGAGGTCGGGGCGCGCGTCGTCCTGGATGCCTACCAGTCGGCTGGCACAGTTCCTTTTAGCGTTAAGGATTTGAACGTGGATTTTGCCTGCGGGGGCTCGGTCAAGTGGCTCTGTGGCGGTCCCGGCGCTGGCTACCTGTACGTCCGGCCGGATTTGCAGGAGCAACTAGAGCCGCGCACGACGGGCTGGATGGCGCACGAGGCCCCGTTCGCGTTTGAGGGCGGCGCGATTCGCTATGCGCCCGGCATCAGTCGCTTCCTGCATGGCTCGCCCGCCATCCCTGCGCTCTACGCCGCCGCGAGCGGCTATCGCGTCATCAACGAAATCGGCGTCCAAAGGATTCGCGAGAAGAGCGTGCGGCAGACGACGCGCCTGATCGAGCTGGCGGAAGAGGCAGGCTTTCGCGTGACCAGCCCGCACGATCCGGAGCGACGCGGCGGGACCGTCACCATCGCCGCCGAGCACGCCGCGGCCATGACCAAAGAGCTCATCCGGCGCGAATTCATAGTTGACTACAGGCCGGGCGCAGGTGTGCGCATCTCCCCGCATTTTTACACCAAAGACGAAGAGATCGAACTCATCATCCGCGAGATGAAAACTATCCGCGACACGCGCGCCTACGCCGAGCACGAAGCGGCCGGAGCAGCTTTCTAAGTGATGAGTACTGAGTTAAAAGCATTTCTTTCTTTTCTCAGTACTCAGTACTGAGAGCCTGTTTGAAAAGCCCCGAAGGGGCGCAATACAATAGCCTGGGGCAACGCCCCAGGAACCTGGCACAGCATTTAACATCAAGCCCTGAAAGGGCGAAATATGTATTGCGCCCTTTCAGGGCTTATCTACGCAGGCGGTCTGTGACCTGGGGCGATGCCCCAGGCTTTCATATAACGCCCCGTTGGGGCTTTATGACTTTCCAAACAGGTTCTCAGTACTCAGTACTTTTTTTATGAAAAACGAATACGGGAGCAAAGCTCCACTCTCTTATAACAAGTATTTGCGGGTCGCCGATTTGATCGGGTTGCAGGAGTGTTTGTCAGACCCGGCGCATCACGACGAGCTGCTCTTCATCACGATTCACCAGACTTACGAATTGTGGTTCAAGCAGATTCTGCACGAGCTGGACGCGGCCATCGCGCAGATGACGGAGGACCGTGCGACTGCTGCTGCGCGCACGCTCCGGCGCGTCGTTGAAATCGAGAAGATACTCGTGCAGCAGATACACATCCTGGAGACGATGACGCCGATCAGCTTTCTGGCCTTCCGCGACGAGCTGAACCCCGCGAGCGGCTTCCAGAGCATGCAGTTTCGCGAGATAGAATTCTCCTCCGGCTTAAAGGACCCGACGGTTTTAGACAGCTTCAATGATGACGAGTTCGCCGCACGCAGGCTCCAGGCGCGACACGACGCCCAGACCCTGGCAGATGCCCTGTACGCTCTGCTCAGGCGACGCGGCCTGGACGCGCCCGACGACGACGAGCGTGCGACAGAGGAAGAGCGCCGCCGGAGTTACGGTCGTCGCACACGCGCGGTGCTCGAAATCCTGACGCACTTCGAAGAGCGTTTCGAGGAGTTTCAGCTCATAGAGAGTCTCATAGAGCACGACGAGTATTTCTCTCTCTGGCGCTCTCATCACGTGAAGATGGTCGAGCGGATGGTCGGGGCCAAGCGCGGCACGGGCGGCTCTGAAGGCATAGGCTACTTGCGCACCACGCTCGACAAAAAATTCTTCCCCGAACTGTGGGAGGCGCGCACCTACCTGGACATGAAACACGGCGAGGCCGGCTGTCCCTTTGCCGGATAACTTCGCTTTGCCCCGGCGGCCACCGAACTTTACTTTTAAACTGACCGGCTATGAAACTCGAATTCCCCGAACGCTTCAACATGGCCGACTACTTCCTCTATCACAACGTGGAGGAAGGGCGCGAGAACAAGACCTGCCTCTACTACCGCGACGAGACCTACACCTACGGCGAGACCGTTAAGATGTCGAACCGCGCGGGCAATGCCCTGCGCGCGTCCGGCCTTGACCTGGAAGACCGCGTGCTGATTGTTCTGCCGGACTGCCCCGAATTCGTCTGGACCTGGTTCGGCGCAAGCCGCATCGGCGCAGTAATCACGATGGTCAACCCGCTCCTGCCCGCGGAGGATTACAGGTACTACCTGGAATACACGCGCGCACGTGTCGCGGTCATTCACGAATCGCTGTTGAAGAATTTCGAGGAGGCTGCGAGCACCGCGCGTTACCTGCGCAGCACGCTGGTCGTAGGCTCCGAGTGCGGGCCTTTCCAATCCTTCGACAAGGTCGTCAACTCACAGCCGGATGAGTGCGAGCGCGCTGACACGCACCGTGATGACATAGCCATCTGGCTTTTCACCTCCGGCTCGACGGGCCATCCGAAAGGCGCTGTTCATCTGCACCACGACCTGCCCTTCAACACGGAGGTCTTTGCCAAACGCACCGTCGGCGTTCGCGAAAACGATTTAACCGTCTCTGTGCCAAAACTCTTCTTCGGCTACGCCACGGGGACGAACCTGCTCTTCCCCTTCGCCGTCGGCGGAGCGACCGCGCTCTTTTCGGAGCGCTCCACGCCAGAGAAGCTGTTCGAGGTCATAGAGCGCTATCGCCCGACCGTCCTGACCACTGTGCCAACGATGATAAATGCGATGCTCAACGCAGAGGGTGGCGCGGGGAAGGACTTATCCTGCCTGCGCTTCTGCTATTCGGCGGGCGAGGCGCTGCCCGTGGAGCTTTACACGCGCTGGATGGAGACTTTCGGAGTTGAGATTTGCGACGGCATAGGCTCTGCCGAGATGTTCCACATCTACATCACGAACCGTCCGGGCGACGTGAAGCCTGGAAGTCTGGGCCGCGTCGTCGAAGGATACGAGGCGCGCATCGTGGACGCAGAAGGGCAGGAGGTGCCAACCGGCGAGATGGGGACGCTCAAGATCAAGGGCGACTCGGCAGCGCTCTGCTACTGGAACGCTCACGAAAAATCGAAGGAGACTTTCGCGGGCGACTGGTGTACGACGGGCGACCAGTTCCACACGGACGAAGAGGGCTACTACTGGTATCACGGGCGGACCGACGACATGCTGAAAGTCTCCGGCGTCTTTGTCGCTCCGGCCGAGATCGAGAACTGTTTGCTGCAACACGAGGCTGTGATGGAGGCGGCTGTCGTCGGCCACGACTCAGGTGACGGGCTGGTCAAGCCGAAAGCCTTCATCGTCCTGCGCGAGGGACAGAGCGCCGGTGAAGCGTTGGAGCGCGGCATTCAGGAGTTCGTCAAATCCCGCCTGGCCCTCTACAAATATCCGCGCTGGGTCGAGTTCGTTTCTTCCCTGCCGAAAAACGACCGCGGGAAGATTGATCGGAAGAAACTAAAACAGTGATAAGTGATGAGTGATAAGAGAAAAACATTCTTTCTTATCACTCATCACTTATCACTTATCACCTATCACTGATGTCTTTCTCCACACGCATTCGTATTCGTTTCGGGGACTGCGACCCGGCGGGGCTCGTTTACTATCCTGTCATCTTCCATTACTGCCACGTCGCGATGGAGGAGTTTTTCGCCGCGCGCTGCGCAGTCACTTACCCCGAGCTGATGGCGAACGAGGGGATAGGCTTTCCGACGGTCAACGTGCAGGGGGAGTTTTTCGTGCCGCTCGTCTACGGGGACGAGGCGGAGGTTTCGGTCTTTGTTCAGAGCCTGGGGCGCACGTCCGTCACCTTCGAGTACAACGTCAAGCGCGCCGGCGACGAGGCGCTCTGTGCCAGATTCACGCACGTTCAGGTCTGCATGAACCTGGAGACTCGCCGCGCCGTGCCCATTCCCGAGCGATACCGCCAAATCTTCACAGAAGACGCCGAAATAGCCCGAATTTAAAAGGATTTAAGGGCTCCCGTTTTCTGGAAAACCGCCTCCACTAAGAGTTTTCTTAGGCTGTAACAGTAATTAGGACCCTCTTCGGACCGGAGGAAAAATCCGTGAAAAAGCTACTTCTGTCTCTCGCAGCCCTACTCATTTTCGCTCTGCCCTCAGTAGCCCTGGCAGACACGTTCGTCTTCGTCGCGCCCTCCTCGTCCGGTGAAGATACGGGACCCGGCAGCGGGCCGAGCCAGGTTGACCTGGATCACCACCGCGCCTACACCTGGCGGATTCCGACCGGAGCCGCCTCCAGCGGTGGGACGATGAGCCTGGCCAACGGCCAGTCAATCACCAGCGCGAAGCTCACTTTCAAGAGCATTCGGAACTGGGACAACACCGCTAACCGCCTCTTCATACACCTGCTCGACAACGCCAGCACCAGCGCAGGCACGGCCCAGACGGTCAACGCCGGGAGCGGTGTCGGCTCGATCAGGTACGTCACGGACGTGGACCCGAACAAGTCGCCCGTGCCGGCGGGGGACATCGTTGACTACTTCGATGGTGCGAACGCCCTGACGGGCGCCAACGCCAACACGTTTTTGACTTCGCAGTCTTTCGACGACTCTGCCCCGCCCAACTTCGGCCAGTACCCCTTGAGCGCTGGCTGGTCGTATGACGCGGCGTCTCAAACCTATACCTACACTTTCACGCAGGCGCAGTTGCAGGTCCTCAGTGCCTACTTTCTCAACGGCGGCAATTTCGCCTTCGGCCTGGACCCCGACTGCCACTTCTGGAACGACGGCATCAAGTTCATAGTGGAGACCCAGAAGGCCCCCATCCCCGAGCCCGCCACGATGGCGCTGCTCGGGACCGGACTGGCCGGCCTCTACGCACGGCGCCGCCGCCAACAGAAGAAGGCGTAGAACAACCTCTAGTAGACTTCCTTTCTCCTGCCAAAACTTAAAGGCGTGGATGGATCGTGCTCCCCATCCACGCCAATTTTTTTTGCGATGAAGGCTTTACCTACCTGCGTAGTCGTTGCGCTAGAGTGCGGATGACGCTGGCGGCGATGGTCGGGTCGCGGTCGAGGGCGAAGCGGAAGGCTGCGCCGTTGAGGCGCAGGGCGCGCGTGCCATCGGCCCCGGCGACGAGCGTGGCCGAGCGCGGGGCAGGGTCTAACACGGCCAACTCGCCGATAAAGCCGCCTGCCTTTTCCGTCCCGATTAATTTTTGCAGTTCGCCCTCGCCGCGCAGGATTCTGACCTCGCCCGCCAGCAGGATGAAGACCTCGTTGCCCGGCTCGCCCTCCAAACAGAGCGTCTCGCCAGGGGCGTACTCATCTTCGACACTGGCGCGCGCCAGTTCCATCAATCCTTCGGGCGCGATGCGCGAGAAGACCGGAGCGCTGCGAAGCGCAATCATCTTCTCCATGTTGATGAGCCTGCGATGTGTGCCAGCGTCCATCCCGCCGCGCTCCCTCAGATGTAGGGCCGTCTCGCGGACCAGCTCGTGCTCGTCTGCGCTCATCCTCTCCAGGGTCGCACGGTCGGCGGCACCGCGCTCACCTAGCGCGTAGAGCGCGAGCGCGCGTATGTAAGGGTCAAAGTTGGTCGCGCGCGCGTGCAGCATCTCCGTCAGCGTCGGCCAACTGGTTTCCACCAGCGCGGTCTCCCTGTAAGCCGCGACCAGGCGCTCGCCGATGGCAGGCGTGACGAGGGACTGGAGCTTCTCCATCACCGTCTCGCGGTCGATTCCCTCGGGGCTGGCCAAACCACGCCGGACGGCCTGACTGGTTTCGTCCTCCATCGTGAAGCTCAGGCCCCGCACGAGGCTGTCGATGGCGCGCGCTCGCTTGCGCTGTAGCAGGTCTCGCAGGAAATCGTGCGACGGCGAAGGGTACAGCTCAAGCGCCTGGATAGTCTGCGCGGCGCTCTCTATGACGGCGGCCTGCTCGGCCAGCCGCGCGGCCATCCCGTGGTCCGCGCCCAACACTTCATCCAGCACGGCGGCGTGCTCTTCCCTCGTCACGCGGTATTCGGAGCGTAGCTGGACGATGAAGCTGTCGTCATAAGTGCCTTCGGCGGCGAGCACGCGATCAAGGTAGTTTTCGAGCGCGTGGCGGTAGGTTTCGAGCTGGAGGCGCTTCTCGGCCGAAATCTGTTTCTCCGGGTCCAGGAAGAGGGCACGCTCCTCTTCTGCAAGCGCGGCCATGATCTTGTCATGGTCCGCCTTCTTAATCTGGAGCTGGTTGCGCAGGGATTCGAGCATCTGCACCTCTTCGCGCGTTACGAACCCGTTGGCCAGCGCCTCGCGCACGGCGTCCTTGTAGCCTTCCAGGACTTGCGCCGCGCCCTTGGCGCTCTCACGCGTGCGTATGGTGTGCAGCAAAAATGCTTCGTGCAAATCGCGCGGCGGCTGGTCGGTCCACTCCCAGCGCTTGACGACGCTGCGCGCCAGAGTTTCCTCGGCGAACATCGTCTGTCTGCGTCGCATGCGCCGCGCCAGGTAGAGCGTCGCCGTCAGAAGCACGACGATCAGAAAGAGGTGCGGCACGGCCCAGGGCGCTCTCCAGAGCGTCGGCGCTCCGGCGAAAGTGTAAAAGGTGGTGAAGGCCGCAAACGCCGCGATGGTGAACATGACATGGCGCACGCGGCCCGCTTCCGTCTCCGGGTCGCGCCGCTTGAGGAACCTCCCGATGGGCCGCTCAAGCGCCGCGAACAGGCAGTAGCTCACGAGCGCGCAGACAGCGAGCGTCAGGACGGCGGCCAGCGCTCGGGGCACGCTGTGCCAGAAGAAGAACCCGGCGGTCTCCGCATCGTGTCCGGGCATGAAGGCCCAGTGCATGATGTATGCCTGCTTCGTCCACTGCCCGTCGAAGTAGTAGCGCCAGTCCCCAGCTTGCAAGTAGTAGTAGAAGTAGAAACCGAAGACCAGCCCTGGGAACGCGTAATAGACGAAGCGCTTGGGGCGCGAGTCAATCTCCTTCCAGTAGCCGTTCTCCTCGTTGATGTCCGGGCAGGACTTCTTGCAGGCGGTGCATTTCGTGCACTGCGAGTTCTTGGTCTCGCGCAGGCCGTGCGGCTCCGTGTAAATCTTTTCGATGAAGGAGAGCGGGCAGATGTAGTTGCACCAGGTCTTGCCCGTGTAGAACGAGCCGAAGATGAGCGCGGCCATTGCGATCATCACGAAGAAGGCGGAGATGGCGTGGCCGTCGCCGTTGGTGGCGATGAGGCGCATCCAGAGTGAGAAGAAGAAGACGCCAAAGGAGACGTAGTAGTAATTCGCCTCAAGCCAGGGCGAAGCCTTCTTGATGCCAGGGCGCTTGAGCCGCACGGGAATCTGCGCGAAGAAGGCGAGCGGGCACAAGCGCCGCCAGCGGTGATATCCGATGAGGACTATGAAGAGAGGAATGCCTGCGACCACCACCGTCCAGACGATGCGGCCCGAGAGCGCTTCCATCATGGGCATGTGCGCGAAGACGGGGATGGCGACGAAGACCGCGAGGGCGACCCACTTGATTGGCTCGACCCACCATTCAATGTTGGCCTCGGGCGGCTTCTTCGCCGCAACGGGCAAACTCCTCGTCGGTGTCGCGGGGTCTCTGGGTGTGGCAACGGCCATA
>DATEMM010000124.1:0-5523 GCA_035275605.1 Pyrinomonadaceae bacterium | reverse complement strand
CCGATTGGTTCTGAACAATTGCAACCTGGAGCTGGGGGCGTGCTGCACGAGCTTCACCACCGGGGCGGCCTACAAGGACCTCGTCTACGTTGGAAACGGTAATTACACTTTCACCTCGACCCTGACGACGAATATGACGGGCGTGACACGCGTGACCGCCAACATCCTCAGCACGTCGCTCGCCTACTCCGCGGCGAGCTGCGGGACGAACGGCCCCGTCAACAGCTACGTCACCGGCGCGCAGCCGATGGCGGGCTTCACCCCCACCCTGCCTGTCCCGAACGGAGACGAAGTGATCTGGTCTAACAGCTCCGGCGCGAATTTGAGCAGCGGCGTGAACTTCTCTTTCAACATCAAGTTCCCGTACCCGCCCCCGGCGACCGGCAATTGTGTTGACTACCTGAGCTTCTGCATCAAATACAGCTTCACGGATGGCAATTGCAGGACGTGCGAGGTGATCAGGTGTTTCGGGCCGATTCAGCGCGGCGGGCCAAGCCCCGTTAATAATAACAACGTCATCCGTGACCCCAACTGAGCGGACGGGCTCGCGGACTGTAGAAGATAAAGCGCTTCGCCGGGGCGCTCCTCCGCTTTTACCTGCTGCCTTTCGCCTCCAGGGCGTCAGCGGCGAGCGTGTGGAACTGGCGGCGCACGCTGTTGATGTTGGCGAAGGGGAGAGTGCGCGCGTGTGTGCGGTTGGTCAGAAGGATGTAGACGCGCTCGCGCGTGGGGTCGTTCCAGCAGCTTGTGCCGGTAAAGCCGAGGTGGCCGAAGCTCTCGGGCGGGAGGCGCGGCCCGGCGGTCGAATCCTTCGTCGCCGCCAACTGCCAGCCGATTGAGCGTGCCTCTTCCATTCCTTCCGTCAAGTTCGTGCGAAAGAGCGAGCAGGTTTCGGGCTTGAGAATCTCAGTGCCGCCCGCGTGGAACTGCGTCGCGATACGGAGCGTCTCGCCGGCGGTGGAAAAGAGTCCGGCGTGACCGGCCGCGCCGCCCAGGAAATAGGCGTTGCCGTCGTGAACTTCGCCCCAAATCAGATTCTCGCGCCAGCCATAATCTTCACCGGCCTGCTCCGCGGCGCACGTCTCGCGCTCGTAGCGGTTTCCCATCTCGCAGGCCGCGACCCCTGTGACGAGGGCCTTGTCGGGGTTGAAGAACGTGCGCTTGAGCTTGAGCGGCTCGAAGATTTCGCGGCGGCTGATTTCGGCGAGCGTGTCCTGGCCCAATCTGGCGAGCAGGAGCCCGAGCGTGATGAAGCCTAAGTCGCTGTAACGAACGCGCGTGCCGGGCTCCGCTTCCAAAGGCTCGTTCGCGATGGCCTGCAACGTGCGCCCCACCTCCCCGCCGGCAGAAAGATAGAGAGGCCGCCACGCGGGAAGACCGGACGTGTGCGTCAGTAAATACCTGAGCGTGATCGCGCGCTTGTCGCCGGTGTCGAACTCCGGCAGGTAGCGAGAGATCGAGTCTTCCAACTTTATCTCGCCGCGCTCAAGGAATAGCGCAGAGAGCAGGCCCGTGATGAGGGGTTTCGTCAGCGAGGCCAGGTCGTAGATCGTTTCGAGAGTGGCGGCGTGGCGCTCCAGGTCGCGGACCGCGTCGCCGAGGGCGTCCGCGAGCAGGACCTCGCCGCGTTCGGCGACGACGTAGACGGCCGATGGAAAGTCGCCGGCAGTGATTCGCTCGGCGAGCATCGTTGATATTTGTTCGTCGCGCATCAGCAGAATTCGGTTAAGGGCTGGCGGGATTTGTAGTTGTTCATGGTCATTGGGGCATCGTCCGGCTGAGCACGCTCAAGTTAGGGTGCGCGGCGTGTTCGTGAATGCGTTCGAGCGCGCGCAGGGCCAGGGCCAGTGCGCGCCGTCCATCCTCGCCGGAAACGGGCGAAGGCGCGCCGCTCTGCGCGGCCTTAAGGAAGACCTCTATCTCCGCCCGCAGTGGCTCGACGTCTTCGATTTCCAGTCTGCGCGTGTTGACGCCTGGGCGCGCGTTCGCGCCTTGAGACGGAATCAGGCTGCTGATGGAGGCGTAGCGCGTGCTGTAGTCCACTACGATGTAGTCGTGCGGCTGGAAGAAACGCATCTTCCTGATTTTCTCTGTCCCGATGCGCGAAGCAGTGATGTTGGCGACCGCGCCCGTGGCGAACTCCAGGCGCACGTTCGCAGCGTCCACGCGCGGCGTCAGGACCGGAATCCCCACGGCGCGCACGTCCGTCACCTCGACCTCTTCGCCGACGAGCCATTGCACTATATCCAGGTCGTGAATCATCAAGTCGAGCACCACGTCTATGTCCAGAGAGCGCGCGGTGAATTCGCCGACGCGGTGAATCTCGAAGTAGACAGGCCCGCGCACGTGCGGGCGCAGGGCGACGAGCGCCGGGTTGAAGCGTTCCAGGTGCCCGACCTGTAGCAGCGCCCCGCCCTTCAGGGCAGCCTCAATCATCCGGTCCGCCTCTTCCAGGTCGCGCGCGATGGGTTTTTCGACGAGGACATGAATGCCCGCTTCGAGCAAAGGACAAGCGATTAAGGCGTGCGCTTCGGTCGGGACGGCGAGGCTGACAGCGTCGCAGCGGCCCAAAAGGGTGTGCCAGTCTGTCGTCCACTCCGTCCCACGTTCCGCTGCGATGCTTTGAGCCGTCGCCTCGTCCAGGTCGCAGACGGCGATGAACTCGCTTTGCCCTTCGGCGGCCAGCGCGGCGTGAATGCGCGCGTGCTGGCGTCCCAGGTGTCCGACGCCGATGACGGCTGTGCGTAGAGTCATAAGCAGTGGTCAGTGGTCAGTGGCCGGTGGTCAGTTAAAAGCCGGGCCAATCCCGGCTGTAAATTCCGCGCCTCCCGTTTTAGTGCCTGACGATTTGAAGATAAATGCGACTTCGATGATACTCCGGTATGATAACCCAATAAGTTTTTTACTGACTACTGGCCACTGACCACTGACCACTGATTATGTCGCTTGCCAAGCGCTCCTGGCTCGTCTTCCTTATCGCCGCCGCCGTCTTTTACCTTTACGGTCTGGGACATCTGCCGCTCGTCGGGCCGGACGAGCCGCGCTACGCAGAGGTGGCGCGCGAGATGTACCTGCGCGGCGATTACGTGACGCCCACGCTCGGCGGGCACACCTGGTTCGAGAAGCCCGCGCTGCTCTACTGGATGATGATAGGGGGCTACCGTCTCTTCGGCGTCTCGGAGTGGGCCGCGCGCCTGGGGCCTGCTATCTCGGGCCTGCTGACTATCTTTCTGATCTACTGGATGGGGAGGCGCTCCGAGCATGACGCCACTGAGGAAGACGGGACAGGGCGCGGGTTATGGAGCGGGGTCGCGCTCGCGTCCAGCGCCGGGCTCATAGCCTTCTCGCGGGCAGCGAGCTTCGACGTCGTGGTGACCATGACGATGACGGCGGCGCTCGCGTGCTTCTTCGTCTCGGAGTCGGAGTCGGAGGATAAGCGGCGCAGGCTGCTGCTGGCAGCCTTTTATGCGGCGGTCGGGGTGTCGCTGCTGGCAAAGGGATTGGTGGGGATAGTCGTCCCGTTCGGCGTGATCGGCCTCTATTACCTGATGCGTAGAGAGTGGCCGCGAAAGGCCGTGATCTTGAGCGGGCTGTGGGGAATCCCTTTGGTGCTCTCCGTCGCAGCCATCTGGTACGGTCCGGTCATAGCGCGCCACGGGTGGACGTTCGTGGACGAATTTTTTATACAGCATCATTTCGCGCGCTTCGTCTCGAACAAATATCGCCACCCGCAGCCCATCTATTTCTACCTACCGATTATGGCGCTGCTGACCCTGCCGTGGGTGGCGTTCCTCGTGGCCGAGCTAATCGGGGCGAGGCGCTGGCGATGGCGCGAGAAGAATGTGAAGAGCAGGCTGCGCGTCTTCGCGCTGGCCTGGCTCGTTGTGCCAGTCGCTTTCTTCTCCTTTTCGGGATCGAAGCTGCCGGGCTATGTGCTGCCCGCGCTGCCGGGGGCCATGCTGCTGGCGGGCGAGCGTCTGCGGCGCTTCGTCAGGGGCGCGGGCGGAGAGGGCTTGATGCGCGCGACTGGCACGGTTTTGCTCACGCTCGCCCTGGGAGCCGTCGTCTATGCAGTGCGAACAGGGGAAGTCACGACGGCCTGTGCGCTCCTGATTGCCGCGCCGCTCATCCTGGCGTCGATTGCCGCGATTGCCTTGAAGGGAAGACGTGCCCTGCGCGCCGAGCTGGTCTATAGCGCCATGTTCATCGCGACGGCGCTGGCGCTCAACTGCGTCGCAGGGCGGATAGGACAGCAGTACGCCGTGCGCGACCTGATGCGGCTGGCCGACGCGCGTGGCTACGGCTCGGCCCCTGTCTTTTACATGCTGGAAGGCGAGCGGACGGCGGAGTTTTACGCTGGCGGGCGGCTCGGCTATCGACCAGACGGCGAGCCCTACAGGTTCGACGGGGCCTTTGAAGTCGCCGACGCGGCGCGCGCCAAAGGAGGCACCGCGCTCGTCCTCATTCCTACAATCTGGGAACGTCAACTGACGGGTTACGCGGCAATCGAGACAGAGGTCATCGGTAGGAATGGAGTTTTGTCGCTGGCCCTGATACGCGTGAGGCAGGGCGGCGCTACTGTGTCGGCGGCTGGGCCGAATTGAGGCCGAAAGATTCGGGCTTGAGTTTGTGGAACTGTAGCCTGTACTTGTCTGTGACGTATTCGTATTCGGGGCTCCGCAGGGTGTGAAGTTCCAGCCAGCGCCTGCCATCCTCGCTGTCCCGGTAAAGGTCAATCAGCGAAGTCTCCATCCAGGCCGACCCTTCGGGCTGTAAATTCCGCACCTCGCTCTCCATCGTCTCCCGGTCAACCTCTACCCAGCGGGCCGCCGGGTTGAAGTACCTGACAAGGGAGTTGTCGCTGTTGCGCGACGCGAAGTAAACGATCGTCCCCGGTGCCCAGGCTGCGTTGAGTTTCAGCGCCACCGCGAGCGGCGGGTAGTTCTTCACCTGTGCCAGCGGGCGTATGTAGAAGATTAAGTTGGAGACGGCTATGGCCGCGACGAGCAGCGCCGCACGATACCTGCGCCGGTGCGCCTGCGCGGCGTCAATCGGGGCTAGATAAGTCCCGAGCAGGACGATCAAGGCCGGAAGGTAGAAAAGCCTGTAGTAGGTGTGCTGCGGGATGAAGAAATACTGGAAGACGAAAAAGGGCGCAATCCAGGCGACGCACAGCAGCCTCAGCGAATGGAACCTTCCCTCTCTTCTCATGACGGTCGCCGCAAGCCGCTTCAACTCGCCGAAACTACGCAGGAGTTTGTAGAGCAGGGCGACGACCAGTATGAGCAGAGCGGCCAGCAGCGCTATCGTCCAGGCGTCGAGCGAGTCCTTGAGAAAAAGAGTTCTCCCGCTGGCGAAGAGTTTGACGTGCCCGTTGACTGTGTAGACCAGATTGCCCCAGGCGCTGAACGAGTGTCCGGGCTCAGGAGAGAGCGAGGTCGTCCAGCGGAAAAAGGTACGAAAATCCGCGCGCCCGGTTTGCAGATAGAAACTGTAGTAGTAGGTCAGGATGGTCAGCAGGAA